>JBAXQC010000007.1:0-72052 GCA_037131955.1 Bacteroidota bacterium | reverse complement strand
CATCCAAGTCAACTGATTTTATTGAGTTTAAGAGAATTTGAGGAACAACTAATTAGGTTTACTGCAGTAGTTGGGCAGTTTTAAAAGTATAAACCATTTAAGAGTAAAAATAGACCAACTTTGTTTATTTAACTCTAACAGGATCTTACCTTCTATTTATCCGTGGCAAAGAAGGAATGTTAAAGAGCTATAATTATATCTTTTTTTGATACCAATTATCTTTATTGCACGTAAATTTTCCTAAGAACCCCCTTGTAAATGCTACAAATCATTTATTTGATCTGGGGTGAAATTGCAACAAGGTATCTCTTAAAAATGTTTGATCCAGGTGGGTGTAAATTTCTGTTGTAAGAATAGATTCGTGCCCCAACATTTCTTGAACAGCTCTTAAATCTGCTCCTCCTTCTACTAAATGTGTAGCAAAAGAATGACGAAATGTGTGTGGACTAATTTTTTTTCGAATTCCTGCTTTTTCAACTAGGGATTTTATCATTAAAAATATCATCACTCTACTTAAATTTTTTCCTCTGTTATTTAAAAAAATATAATCTTCGTACCCCCTAAAAACGTTTTGATGCACTCTTACTAAATCTTTGTATCTATTGTATTGTTTGAGTGCAGTTTTGCTTATTGGAATTAGTCTTTCTTTATTGCCTTTGCCTACAACTTTAATAAAACCTGAATTTTCTTTTACCTCAGAAATTTTTAAATTTACTAGTTCAGAAACTCTTAGTCCACAACCGTACATCAATTCTATAATTGTTTTATTTCTTTCACCGGTTGGTTCGCTTAAATCAATACTTTCAATTAAGATTTCAATTTCTTCTATTGATAAAATATCAGGTAATTTTCTGCTTATTTTTGGAAGTTCTATTAACTCTGCCGGATTAGATTCTATTTCGTTTTCGAGCAAAAGATATTTAAAAAATGTTCTTATTGCAGATATAAAACGTGCTTGTGATTTTTCGTTTAACTGAACCTGATTGAGGTATACTAAGCACTCTTTTATGTGCTGCGGATTTACTTGTAAAGGGGTAATTTTTATATTATGAATTTCTAAAAAGGAGTCTAATTTTTTAACGTCTCTGCAATAGGCTTCAATGCTATTGTGGGAAAGCGATTTTTCTAGTTTTAAAAATGCACTAAATCCATTGAGCCAAGAACCCCACATTTATTTATCGGTAATCATTTTTAATGACACAAGTAGAATTATAAAACCAAATATTTTTTTTACTGTTGCTTGGTCTAAACCGAGCGTAATTTTTGAACCAAAAAAACTTCCAAAAACAAAAGTAGAACAAATTATTAATGCTGTTTTTATATCGATATTACCACTTTTATAGTAGTTCATAGCACCTAAAATTCCAACAGGCAAAACAAACAAAAACAAAGTAGTTCCCTGAGCTTTGTGTTGTGAAAATCCAAAAAAATAAACAAGTGCAGGAACCAACAGAATGCCTCCTCCAATTCCAACCATTCCACTTAAAATTCCTGCGAGAAAGCCAATAAGCAAAAGCAATAGTATTTGATTTGTAGTCATAATAAAAATTTAAAAATCTGTAGCCAAAGATAAATAGAATATTCTAGGTTGACGCACTCCATCATCAACTCCCCAAGCCCAATCGCAACGGACAAAATAACCAAACAATCTGCTACGCAATCCCCAACCATATCCATACACAAATGCCTGACGTGTTTTTTTTAGGGTAACACTAACCGGGTATGAGTTAATTAGTTCAGAATTGTATTCATTGTTATTAGAAAAAGGAGATAATCCAGACCAAGCAGTTCCAGCATCGTAAAAGCCAATAACTTGAAAATTGGTAAGAAAATCAGAACGCAGAGGACGATTGTATAAAAATGTAAAAAGTGGCATCCTCAATTCATTATTTATAACTCCAAAACTACTTCCATTTCTTACGTTTTGGTTAAAGCCTCTCATATTGGTTGCAAGCGCCTGAAAAGCATAATTTTGATCTTGTGCTATTGGAATATTTCTGTTAAACGTATTTGTTCTTGTGCTTAAATTTATCCAGTTATCTGTGGACCCTAAATAATAAATAAGCTTTTGTGTGCCAAAAGAGGAAGAACCTGCAGCCCTAAAAGCAAAAATAAAATTTTTGTGAATTTTTTGATAGAATCTAAAATCTGCTCCCACAACCTGCAAATTATTTTTGGTACTGTCTAATTGATTAAAATATTCGCCATAAATTTTAAATCTTATACCGTTGTAAATATTAATAGCTTTTTGAAGAGAATTATCAAAAATGTATTCAGCTTTTAAACTTGTCCAGTAATTGTACTCTGTTTTTTTTATGAGTTGATCTAAGTCATTAGAAAGATAGGTACTTCTGTCGTTTCTAACATTGAGTGAAGTTTTAAATGCTGCCACTTCGCTAAATGGATACCTTAGTGCATAGGTTAACACATGAGATAATATTTTTGGTGCGTTTGCATTTCTTGAAGAGGGAAAACTCTGACGGTATAGGCTATACGTTTTATCCCATCTTTTGGAGCGATCTTCGTAACCCACTAAAAACTCATTTGATTTTAAATCGGCAGATAATTTAAATCCTCCAAACATTCTGTAATCTTCGAATGCATCGCTCATGCCTATTTGCACCAAACCATTAATGCCCGGGTTAAAAAACACTTCGCCTCCAGTGAATTTTTGGTACGTTTGATTTACAAAATTATTATTGAACTGGGATGTAAACTGATCCAACGTAAAAAACCTAAAATAATTTAATTGCTTAGGAATTGTAAATTCATCCCCGGTGGTTCCAACTGAACTTTTTTCTTGAAGGTTTGCAACGCTAGCATCCAATGCCCCTTTTTTAATTGCCGGCTCCGTTGACGAAGGTTCCAGCTTATTGTTTTTTTCAGATTCAAACACATAATTATTAAAATCTATTCTTCTGGAATCAATGATGGAATCTTTGCTTAGAAATATTTTTTTAGTTTTTAAGACAGGTAATTCTTTTAAAAAATTGGAAGGTGCCGGTATGTTATTTTGATTTTTATCTTCTACATTTTGAACCGCAGTTACAATGCCATCGTCGCCTAATTTTAGTTTTGCTAAATCGTATTTTTGTTCAGACAAGCGATACCTTCCCTTCTGGTAAAATACTTGGGTAAATTGAGAAGATTTTGAATTAAAATTGTGTTCAAAAACATTGTTAGAGAATTTGGTGAGAGGCTTTGCAACTAAAAAAAAACGGTAATGTTCAGTAGTATCTACATAACTAATGGTGCTATCAAATTTTGCAACAAATCGGTTAGTAGAATTATTTTGGTCGGTAAAATAAACTAAATGGTTGGTATCTATGGGTTGTGCTTGCCACTCGTTGTAGTTGGGCGTATTTGTTGCTCTCCTTAAAAGTTTGCTTTTTTTGGAATAATCGTAAACAAACAAATCAAAATTATTTTCATAAAAACCCTCTGTTTTTTTATCATCGAATTTTATGGAATCATTAAATCTGTTGGAAGAAAATATAATTTCTTTTCCTCCTTTAATAAATCTAGGATTTAGATCGTCGAAAACATCTTTTGTGATTTGCTCAGGAGTGTTTGAAATTAAATTATATAGAAAAATATCCGATTGTCCTTTTTGAACTGCCGACATCAATATTTTTTTACCATCAGGAGCATAGCTTATGTCGAGTATTTTTTCGAAGTTATAAATTGGCGGACGTTTGTCTATTTTTTTGGATTCAAAATCGTAAAAATTTAATACAACGTCACCTTTTTCTTCATATACAAATGCAAAAATTTGAGAGCTGGGATGCCAAGCTATCAAAGGAACGGAATAGTCTGTATACCTGTCTAACTTTTTATCTTTTTTGAGAATTCTCTTGCGTTTTTTGGTTTCTAAATCACAAAGAAATAGTTTTATTTGTCCTAATTGGTTAGTGGCATAAACCGCATATTTTCCATCCGGACTAATTTTAAATTGTGAGTAAACAATGTTCTTTTTTGTTTTCCCAAAAACTTTTTGGTTGGTAGCTAAAATTGGTGGTTTACTTTGAACTTCTTGAGAATATTTAGTGTAATAATAATTGTACCAATCTGCCATCAAAACTTTTAGGCCAGAGCCAATTACAAAAGTAAAACCACTTTCTACGTTTCTGCTTACCTGGGCTAAATAAACCAAATTTGGTATTACTTCTTTGCCGTAACTTTCTGAAACATATTTCCAGATGGATGCACCAGCAATTACAGCATCCTTTCCCTCTAAAATACTAAATTTTTTGTATCGGCCACTTAATATTCCATCTTTAAAAATTTCTTCCGACTTATAATCCCATTGATTGGCCAAATGAAATACCAATCCTTTGGTGTACCAATCGGGTAAGTTTAGTAAAGTTGAACTTTTAACTCTGTCTTTCCAGCTTCCACCGTATAACCATTGATTTAGAAGTGCTTCGGCAACTGCTGCTTTAATTTGTTTTTCTAATACTTGATGGTCTCCTTCAAAATAAATAAACACTTTGGAACCAACAATTCTGGCACTTCCGCCAATGTTGTTAGGGTCGTTGGTAACTAAACCAATATTACTTTGCTTAAAATCTGTTTGTTTATTGTAAACCACAAACTCTATTCTATCCTCCAACATAAAATCAAGCGTAGTTTCTAATGCATTAATATTTCTATTAATTGATTCTGAAACAAAATTTGCTAATTCTTTTCCGTTTTGATAAAAATATACATCGTATTTATCAAATCTGTAGAATTGCCAATCTCTTTGCTTGTATTGAACTCTGTTTTTTCCAAAATCGTTTTGCAATCCATTATAAAACTGAGCAAAAACAACATTTACTGCCAGAATAAAAATAAGAGTGCTAACTATTTTTTTTCGTAGAAAATTCATGCATTAAAATCAACTCCAAAGTAAGCTAAATTTTGGAACTAAAGAACTAAAAAACTAAATTGGAAATGAATGTTTGAAAATATTAACTAAACTTTATTTACTAAAAAAATCCATTAATCAGTATTCTATTCGAATATTACTTTGTTAAAAGAGGAATTGGTTCTATTTATTGACTCAATAAAATAAATTCCGTTTGCCGGTTTTTCAATTTGAATAACTGCCTGTTTACCAAGATTAACTTGCGATAAAATTAATTTACCATCTGCCGAAAATAGTTTAACAGATTCTATAGGTTCGTCTAAATTATTTGAGATATATATTTTATCTGTACTTGGATTTGGGAAAAAATTAATTTTATTCTTTACAGTTTTTGTTTTAGTAGAAACTAACAATTCGTTTTGAAGCAAAGCAATTCTATTTAGGTTTGATCCTGGTTGATAAGTAAAATCACCACCGTAACAAATGTCGTTGTAATAAAACCCAAAACAATTTATTGTACTGTCTGCCATAAGAATTGGCATTGGAACAGTATCGTTGGCAGTTTCGGAATACCTTATCATATTTTCGCCAAACGTCATTCCTGAATTGGCAGAAAAATCTCCAGCAATATACATACTAGCTTCAAACGTTTTCATTTGTTTAATTGTACCGTGCAAATAGCTGCCAAATCCAAAATAATAAAAATTTCCATCAAAAATTGTTTGCCAATCTCCATCGATAAATGAGGCAAGTGCACATGTGTCGTTGCCAGAAATATAATCGCAACCGGCATAAATTTTACCTTGGTAAATTTCGAAATCATTTACAGGAGTTTTTGTCCCAAAACCCATTATAACCGCTTGGGTTCCATCAAAAGCAAATGCATTTTTTCTCAAGGCACCGGTAGGCAATTCAAAATCACCTCCAATAATCAATTCGTTTTCATGAGCTTTTAAGGCTCTTACCTCGTTCCCATAAAGATAGCCTGGTAAAACTTCTTGCCAACTTGTTCCATTCCATTTTGCAATAAAACTATTAAAACTTCCACCTGCATAAATTTGCCCATTAAATACTTCAAATGTTTTAACATTTCCGTTTAGATTTCCCATTTGTTCCCATGCTCCATTGGTTAGATTGTAAGCTGCTACATTTAATACACTCAGTGAGCCTGCGGTTGTAAAGCTTCCTCCTACAATTAATTTATTTTGATGAAGTAAAATTTTATTTACTGTACCGTTTACGCCTCCGGCCAAGTCTATCCAGCTATAGCCTGCAAAACCATTGATATAAGCTGCAATTCCGCTGCATATAGTTCCATCCACAGCAGCAGAAAATGAACCACCAACATATATGGTTCCATCACTTGGATTTATTGCCATTGTTTTTACGGAGCCATTCAAGCCTTGCAAAAGTGGATTTGCTGTAAAATTGGGTGGATAACCCGGTTGAATCCAAGCTAATTCGTCAAGGCTAAAACCGTTATTTTTTGCCCACTCTCCTACTCCGTTTGTTTTAATTTGGTGGATGTAGGCAAACTTTTCATTTTTATTTATTTGCTGTGCCAACTGATCTGCACCACTTTGCTGCATGAGGTATCCTACTGCACAATGTGTTCCCCTTGCATCTATAAAAACAGGATTTTTTAGTGGAATAAAATTGTTTAAAGGAAATATCCCTTTAAGAGCATACTCCTTTAATTGATCTAAGAGATAACTTCTGTTTTTATATTGCTCTGGATTTAATTTAGAAACATCTCTGTTCCTCAGATTCTTTTCTACCAAAAGTAAATGAACAGAAATCCATTGATTAAAATTTTGAGGTTTAGAGTTTTCAAAACTAGAAAAATCGGACGGATTAAATTCTTGATTCTTCCATTGATCATTTACCGATATTAAATTTTGTAAAAATAAATTATCAGCTTTTGAGCCGTTGATAATTCCAAAAATAAAAACAAAAACTAAAGCAATATTTTTCATAACTTAATTTTTAAATTCATCACTAAGTTAAGAATTAACATTAATTTTAAATGAAACTATTTATGAAGCAAAAACTTTAAATTTTGAATATTAAGACCGTTCTTAATTTTAACAAGATATAAACCAGGATTTTTGTCCTCTAAATTTGTTCTAAAATTAACTGACGTATTCATGTCAGAATAAACAAGCTCTCCAAGCGTATTATAGATTTCTATTGTTGAGTTTAATTCCAGATTTTCTAAAAATAATTCCTTGCTTGCAGGATTAGGGTAAAGCATTATTAAATTTTTGCTTTTGTTATTCGTTTCTGTGGTGGAGCAATTTAATTGATTAAACTTTTGCCAAATTTCATCATTAAAATAATTTGGCACAAAAACCGATTGTGGAATATTTCCTATTCTTACCATTACTAAATTTTGGCTAGGCACAACATTAATTATTTGCCCATTTTTTCCTAAGGCAGAATACATATCATTAGGTGCATTGGGCTGAGCAGAGCCATTAAATACTATTTGACTACCGGGCAACATGTAAGACTCTTTTCCATTTAACCACCACAAATAACCGTACGACTTATTTAATTGCTGCGATGTATTTGTCATTTGGTTAAAGTAGGTAGTATCGCTTAAAATTGGTGTTGCATTCCAACTTCCTCTATTCAACATCAACAATCCAAATCTTGCTAAAGCTCTAGTTTTACTAATATAAACATTGTTGTAACCAAACTGCATAAAAGTTCCACCCATTCCAATTGGAATACTTATTTTTTGATTAACATACTGGTTGAACGTCAATCCTGTTGCGTTTGCTACTACACCGTCTAATTTTGTATAGGGTGCATTATGGTAAGCCCATCTTGTGTTGGCATCCGCCAAATAAACCAAACAAGTATCTAAGGTGCAATCGTTATCTGCTACCCCATCGTCAAAGCCCGTTGTCATGGATAATTGGTTTCTAACAGTTATTAAGTTCTCTTTTTCTAGAGGTGCACTGCTAAACCCTGCACCCAAATATTGTGAGCTTAAATTGTTAATATTAAGTAGACCTTCTTGTTGGGCAATGCCTACTGCCACTGCAGTTAATGTTTTGCCGGCAGAAGCCCAATACCATAAACTATCTTGTGTAAACGTGCCAAAGTACTTTTCTAAAACAATTTTGCCATCCTTTAAAACTATAAACGCTTTTGAGTTTCTACTTTCTAAAAAATTATACAGAGTATCAACTCTGGGTTGACACCATCCTAAGGTAGCAGGAGAAATAGTATCCCATGTGTTTCCTGTTACTGGCGGAAAATAAAGAGATTGCGATTTTGAATTTAGTGCAATTAGCAGAAATAAAAAGAGTATATTTTTTTTCATTTGATTTTTTTATTTAAGACTACCTATTTTTAATTTGGTTTAAGGTGAGATAAATTTAGAGAACAATTTTTACTCTTTATACATATTTAGTGTTTAATATAGGATTGTTTCTAAACTTAGCATAAACTACTCAAAAATTGGCAAAAAAAAACCACCGCAATTGCAGTGGTTTTTCTTATTTATTATTTATTCTAAGATTTATTATTCCGAAACAACTTCAAAGTTTAACGGAACTACAACATCTTTGTACAATTTTATTTTTGCAGTATAAGTTCCAAGTGCTTTAACATGGTCATCGTCCATCAAAATAGATTTTCTGTCTATTTCCATACCCATTTTTTTGATGGCTTCTGCCAACTGAATTGGAGTAACAGAACCAAAAATTTTTCCGTTTTCACCAGCTTTTGTTGCCACTTGAATAACCTTTCCTTCAAACCATTTTGCTTGACCTTCGGCTGCAACTCTTATTTTTTCTTCTTTGTGAGCTCTTTGTTTTTTTGTTTCGTCTAATTGTTTTTTAGCAGATTCTGTTGCTAAAATAGCAAACCCTTTTGGTAAAAGATAATTAGAGCCAAAGCCATTTTTTACTTTCACTAAATCGTCTTTTGAACCAACGTGTTTAACGTCTTGTTTTAATATTATTTCCATGATGATTTTTTATTAAAAATTATTTAAGCATGTCGCCTACGTAAGGCATAAGTGCTAAGTGACGGGCTCTTTTTACTGCTGTAGCCACTTTTCTCTGATACTTCAAAGAAGTTCCGGTTAAACGACGAGGCAACAATTTTCCTTGTTCGTTTACAAACTTTAATAAATAGTTTGCGTCTTTGTAATCGATATATTTAATACCAGCCTTTTTGAAACGGCAGTATTTTTTATTTGCAACCTCTACAGTAGGAGGATTTAAATATCTAATTTCTGATGCTTTTGCCATGATTTAATGAGATTAAGCGGTTACTTCTTTCTTTTCTGATCTTTTATTTCTTCTTCTATCGGCGTATTCCAAAGCATATTTGTCTAAGGAAACAGTTAAGAAACGAAGCATTCTTTCGTCTCTTTTCATTGCCAATTCCAAATCGGCAACAAATGTTCCCGGTGCTTGGTATTGAAATAAAACATAAAATCCAGAAGATTTTTTGTTGATAGGGTAAGCCAATTTTTTAAGGCCCCAATTTTCTTCGTGCAACAATTGCACCTCATTTTGCTTAAGGTAATCTTTGTACCTGTTTACCGTTTCCTTTGCCTGATCATCAGACAAAACGGGAGTCAAAATGAAAACGGTTTCATAATTTTTTAACATGTTCTTTTTGTTTAAATTTTTAAAAAGGACTGCAAAAGTAAACTCTTTTTGTTAATTATCAAATTATTGAGTAAATATTCCTATGTTTTTTGTAAAATGTGGCTATTTAGTAAGTTTTTAAAGGTTTTATTTTGCCTGAATGTTAACTTACCTATATTTGGAATCTAAATATCGGGGGGAAACTAAAATAAAACGATTTTAATGATACCAAAAGGAATACTTATTTCCATTGGCGGAAACGAAGATAAAGGAACTGCCATTGAACCAAAATTTACACAAAAAGACCACCTTAATTTTTTTGAGTTTGGAATTTTAAAAAGATTCCTGAAAGAAATGAAAGGCATTGAATCCAGAGTTGAGGTAATAACCACTGCTTCTTCTATACCTGAAGAAGTGGGTCAAAACTACTTAGATGCATTTGCTAAATTGGGCTGCTCAAATGTAGGTGTGCTGCATATAAAAAAGAGAGAAGAATCTGATACTCCTGAATTTTTAGAACGAATAAAAAATTGTGACGGGGTAATGTTTACCGGCGGTAATCAAATGAGACTTTCTATGATTTTTGGAGGAACAAAATTTTTGGAAATTCTACACGAAAGGTACGAAAACGAATCCTTTGTAATTGCAGGAACTAGTGCAGGTGCAATGGCTATGAGTAGCACCATGATTTATCAGGGAAGCTCATCAGTGGCATTGATGAAAGGGGAAGTTAAAATTACAACAGGATTAGCCTTTATGAATAATGTGATTATTGATTCTCATTTTGTAACCAGAGGAAGATTTGGAAGATTGGCCGAAGCTGTGGCAGGAAACCCTGGTTGCATTGGAATTGGATTGGGCGAAGACACTGGAGTCTTGGTAACCGAGGGCAATAAACTTGAAGCAATAGGAAGTGGATTAATTATATTGTTTGATGGTCATGAAATTAAGCATTCTAACATTGCAGATGTAGAGCATGGTGCTCCACTTTCTATTGAACATCTAATTATTCATGTTATGGCCAAAGGAAATCATTACAACGTAAAATCCAGAAAGTTTTTCTCTGACCACGTTGAGGTAGCAAAAACAGATCATTAATTGAATTTTGTGTTGAATAAAAAAGGGAAAAGTATTCAACTATTTTTATTTCTTATTATTGGTTTTGTTTTTTCTTTAAAAATTGCAATAGCCCAAGCTCCAGTTGACAGCTCAAATACCAATACATACATAAATACTAGTGTGTATGCCGAAGCATATTATGCAGTAGATGCAAGAGAGAATAAAATTTACAACAGGTCTAATTTTTTATACAACCACACCTCTACTAGAACTTTTTCTACGAATATTTTTTTTGTAAAACTGAATCTTGAAAAAAAGTATTGGCGTTTTAGTTTTAGCCCAATGTTTGGAACTTACGCCAATGTAAATCTTTCTAATGAAAGAGGATTTGTAAAGAACATTTTTGAGGCAAACGTTGGATGCAAAATATCAAAGAGAAAAAACTTATGGTTAGATGCAGGAGTGCTTCCTTCGCACATAGGGTTTGAGAGTGCCATTGGAGCAGATAACTTAACTTTAACCAGAAGCATTGCAGCAGAAAACAGTCCTTATTTCGAAAGCGGAATTAGATTATCCTACACAAGCACCAATCAAAAAATATATTTTGCATTTCTACTTTTAAACGGCTGGCAAAAAATATATCCTATAAATTTTGAATTTGAGCCAGCTGCTGGCATTCAACTTTTGTATAGTTTTTCTAAAACTAGTAGTATAAATTTAAGCAACATTTTGGTGCAAGGCAAAAATGCAGGTTTTTTGTATTACCGATTTTTTAATAATGTGTATTATAAAAAACAACTTTTAAATAAGTTTGAGTTTGTTGCTGGACTAGATTATGGCATACAAGAAAATGCATTCACCAAAACAATTGACCATTGGTTTTCGCCTCAAATTGTTGTTGCCTTTAAACCAAGTGCTAATTTAAATTTTGCATTACGACTTGAAAACTATACCGTTAAAAATAATGCAGTAATTCTTCCTTTGCTGCCAAGCCAAGTGCAAGTAAACTTGAATGGAGTTTCGATTAATGCTGATTATAAACTGAAAGAAAATTTCTTCTTTAGATTGGAGGCAAAAAAACTCTACAACTCACAAGATATTTTTGGAGAGCTAAATTCTCTAAAAAAAGATAACTTGATGTTTACCTTTTCGGTGTGTTACAAAAACTAAAAAAAGGCGAAACACAAAATGCATCGCCTTAATTTATTAGATGAAGTAAACTACTCTTTTACAAACTTACTAAACCTTGTTTGGCCATTGTTTGCGATGCTTACAATGTAAGTGCCTTTTGAAAGATTATTTACTGGAACATTTACTAGTGGACCTAAATTGCTTAATTGTAAAGCAAAAACATTTTTTCCTGTAACATCAAAAACATTAAGTTGAGAAATTCCCGAGAGATTACTTCCATAAATTGTTATTGAATTTTTACATGGATTTGGATACATTGAAATTGCATTGAAGTTTGTTTCGTCTATACTGTTTGGGGTAAACAATTCGTAGTAGTTGTATTGAGAATAGCTAGGTTGCCAAGCTTGACTAACATACTGATAATTGGTGTTGATTAGAACATTATTAAACTGAGAATAGGAATTTTCAACTCTACTTGCATTCATCCAAATTAAATTAGAAAAGTCCCAAAGTTCATGAATTTCTAAAACTAGATTGTTGCCTTGGTATGATTTAGTTATTCTTGAATTATTTTGCCACGAATTATCAATAAAATATTATTTAGTTACAAAAATCACACATTTTCTAAAGTAGTGCTTCTTTTTAACTTTAGCTTTCTAAAAAATGTGGGAGACAAACCTGTAATTTTTTTAAATTGATTAGACAAGTGTGCAACGCTACTGTAATGCAATGCATAAGAAATTTCAGTTAAATTCATTTCATTGTATAGCAGAAGTTCTTTAGCCCTTTCAATTTTATTTAATATTATAAAATGTTGAATTGTCATTCCTTTTACTTCCGTAAAAATATTAGATAGATACGTGTAATCATATCCTAATTTTTCTGATATATAGTCTGAAAAATTTGTCTTAGGAAGTTCTTCAGAATAATGAATCATTTCTGTAATTATATTTTTAATTTTTTCAATTAAAATACTTTTTTTATTATCCAATAATTCTAAACCGGCCCTTAACAGACCGGCTCTTAGCAATTCCATCTGTTCAGGCGAAACATACTCCAAAATTTCTACCATACCTAAATCAAGAACTACAAATTTAATTCCTAGTTTTCGCAATTCCTCCTTAACAATCATCTTGCAGCGGAGACTAACCATATATTTTATATATAATTTCATAAGTGTTGCATAAGATCTGTTGTAAAAATTAAACCTACATCAATTCTAATAATCGTTTTATTCAAATAAAACTTATTTAATTATTTGAATCAATATAATTTGAAGATATTTTTAAATGTGAGA
The DNA here is from genome assembly GCA_037131955.1 of Bacteroidota bacterium. Classification (GTDB taxonomy): domain Bacteria; phylum Bacteroidota; class Bacteroidia; order UBA4408; family UBA4408; genus CAIMMJ01. The sequence goes on along the minus strand of JBAXQC010000007.1, from coordinate 59,103 downwards.
TTTTTGTAAAATAAATCAGAAAAAGTGTAAAATATAATCTGTTTACACCGTTTAACTTTGCGTTTTTTATCTAAATATTAGATTTTTAAATGTGAGATTTTTGTAATTAATTAAACTAAAACTGTAAGTTTTTTTGATGTAAGTACAACAATATTTGTGTAAACAAAACTAGAAATTTGGAACACATGCTTTGTAAATAATTGAATAAACATTAGAGGTCAATAAAATATAAAATTTTGAACAAACTAAAATGAAAACAATAATTGATAATTTATAAATCGACCTAATCAATCAGGAAAAAGTTGCTGTTTTATTGCCTAATCCTATTCAATTAAACGACCTATTTTATGAAATTGAATTTGACCCCAAATTTACGGGAGCAGCTTTATTTATTGATGTACTCGATGGCAAAGAAAAATTTATTTCTTTAATTTTAGACAATACAGGTGTAATAAATGCACCACTAAATCCGTCGAATTTTTTTGAAACAGAAAATTTTGAAGTAGAAAAATTACTGTTTAACTGTTATAGAAAAATTGAATTTAATTTTAGTTTAAAAAAATCAGAGATAAGCAAGGGCCCTATATTACATGTTTAGTATCAGGTTGCTCATAAAAGCATAAATAAAAACAATTCAATAAATAGTTGAGTTTTATATTTTTGTATTATTGTACTATGTTTTTTTATGCATCAAAAATACTCGGATATTTCACAACTCCATTGTCATGGATTTTAATTTTAGCTCTGCTAATAGGATTCATAAAAAAATTTAGAAACAACAGAAAATACTTTTTTTTATTGGTGTTTATGATTTTCTTTTTTGGAAATCAGTTCTTTGGAAACATAGTTTACCACTGGTGGGAAATTAAACCAATTGAGAAAAAAGAAATTCCAAAAAATACAAAAATTGCAATTGTCTTGAGTGGATTTAGCTATTATGATTTTAATTTAAAAAGAATCCATTTTAATCAAAGTTGCGATAGAATTTTTCAAACTCTTCAATTGTACAAACAAGGTTATGTAAACAAAATTTTAATCAGCGGTGGTTCAGGAAGCATAAAAAGGCCAGAGGAAATAGAATCTATTTTTGTGAAAGAATATTTAGTTTCAATTGGCATAAACTCCAATGATATTTTAATTGAATCAAGTTCAAAAAACACTTACGAAAATGCAAAATTTACTAAAGATGTTTTAATTAAAAATGGTTACTCATTAAACGATACTTATTTGTTAGTTACTAGTGGCTATCACATGCGACGTTCTATAAAGTGTTTTGAAAAACAAGGAATAAAAACTTTTGCGTTTGCTGCCGATGGAAGAAGTGGCGAAGCTAAAATTTATCCCGATGAATTACTGGTTCCAAAAACTGGAGTATATCAAATGTGGGACAATATAATTCACGAGTGGATAGGGTATATTTCTTATTGGATAACTGGTAAAATTTAAAACAAATTCAACTAAATAATGAAACACAAATTTGATTTAAGTATAACTGCGTTGTTTATTTGTTTAATAGCATGGCTTTTTACACAAAAACAAAACAACAGAGAAGAACAAGATATTATCTCTAGCGATGTAATACAATATTATAGCTATTTACCCGCATATTTTATACACCACGATTTAAGCTTGAAGTTTTTAGATACCATGCAAAATATACCTAACAATAGCTATTGGCACTTAAAAACTCCTGAAGGAAAAAAGTACTTTAAAATGACAATGGGGATGGCAATGTTGTACAGTCCTTTCTTTGCAATAGGACACAACGCAAGTCTAAACTCAAAGGTATATAAGGCAAATGGCTTTACCCAACATTATAAGTCATGGTTAGTAATTGGAACTTTGCTTTACGCTTTTCTAGGTTTACTTTTTTTGAGAAAATTATTGCTCAACTTTTTTAACAACACTGCAGTTGGAATTACATTAATAATTTTAGGAATTGGAACAAATTTATTTTGCTACGTTACTCATGATGTGCTAATGAGCCATGCTTATTCTTTTTTTCTTTTTTCTTTATTTCTCCTACTAACAGTTAATTGGCATAAAAACAAGACAATTATAAACGCCATTGGTATTGGTTTAACCCTGGGCTTAATTTCGCTTATAAGACCAACTAATATTATCATAGGAACAGCATTTTTACTTTATGACGTAAACTCTTTAAAAGAATTTCAAACAAGAGTTAACCTATATCTAAAAAATTATTTACACATAATTCTCATTTTAATAGCAGGAATAACAATTTGGATACCTCAATTTTTCTATTGGAAAATGCAAACAGGGAGTTATTTTTTTTATTCTTACACAGGTGAAAATTTTTTCTGGACAAATCCTCATTTATATGATATTTTATTTAGTTGGAGAAAAGGACTTTTTATTTATACACCACTAATTATTTTAGGATTTGTTGGGATTATTTTTCTTAAACAATATACCAAACAATGGAGCACTGTATTGTATATTTTTATTCCATTAAATCTTTATATAATATCTTGTTGGTGGTGCTGGTGGTATGGAGGAAGTTTTAGCCAAAGGGCACTTATAGATTCTTTCCCCTTGCTTGCAATACCAATGTGTGCTGCAGTTAGCCAAATTTTAAAATCAAATGCAATTGTGCAACAAGCTGTTGCACTATTAGTAATTTTTGGAATTCAATTAAATATATTTCAAACAAAACAATATACCTCTTCTCTTTTGCACTACGATAGCATGAGCAAGGAAACTTACTTTAAAATATTCTGGAAAAATAATTGGTTCGATGGCTACGATAACACACTTATACCTACGGATTCTGATAATGCAATAAAAGGCTTGCCCGAAAGAGATTTAAGAAAACAACATCTAAAAAAATAAACTATTTTCCAAATAAGCCTTTCAGCTTTTTCTCTGCTTCTTTTTTAGCTTTATCCTCTACTTCTTTTTTCTTTTTTTCTGCTTCTGCTTTTGCTTTTTCCTCTAATTCTTTCTTCTTTTTATCTGCCTCTGCTTTTAGTTTATCTTCTTCTGCTTTTCTCTTTGCCTCCAATTCTGTTTTCTTCTTTTCGAGTTCTGCATTGGCTTTATTCTCCAACTCTGCCTTCTTTTTATCTGCTTCTGCTCTTGCTTTATCTTCTAACTCCTTTTTCTTTTTCTCTAACTCTGCTCTTGCCTGATCTTTTAAATTATTCTTTAAATCAGATAAACCAGCATCTAATTTTGGATCCGCCACAGTTCCTGTAACAACCATATTTAAAGTAATTTTATCTCCAACAGAAAAATTTGCTCCTTTTGAGTTCGCCAATGCTGTTAGGTTAGAGGCCACTTGATTTGCTCCGGCCCCTAAATCTTTTGTTTGCACCTCTGCTTTTACTTTATAATCTATTGTTTGATCAAATCCTTGTGAACCCCCAATATTAAATACAGAATTTTTTATTTTAACGTCAAACGGCTGTACGTTAACTCTCCCATTCTTAAAAGAAAATGAAAGATTAGTATTATTTAATGGCAGGTTTTTATACTCTGGCATTTTAATAGCATCGGCAATTTTACTGAACATAGGAAAGTTTGTTATAACTAATTGCTTGGTTTGTAGTTTGCCCTCACCATTTAAAGTGGTAAGCTCCGGACTCATGTCCTGTTTTAAATTAGATGTAAAAGCCAATAAAGTAGAGAATTTACCATTAGATTGTTTTGCTATGGGGGCTAATTTTTCTATGGTATTGAAAGTTTTTACAGTTTTTGATAAATCAAAATTATCTATTTTCATGCTAAAATCTACTTCGGGCTTTTTAAGATTAGCAGTAGAATAACTACCATTTAATACCATTGAACCGTCTAATAAAAGCATAAATAAATCTTGCATAGAAACCTTGCTGTCTCTGACTACTATCTTACCTTTTACATTTCTCATGTCCATGTTGCTGTACAACATTCTAGAAAAATTTCCGTCTAGCTCAAAATCTATGTTTGCAGGAACTTCTACAATGCCTGACTTAGAGGTATCTGCTGCTGTTTCAGGAGTAGTTTGCTCTCCCATTATTTCATTCACATCAAGGTAATTTGAATTCACTAAAAATTTACCTTTCAGCTTTTCGTCTGCTAGAGCATAACCAATAAAATTTTCAATTTTACCTGATGCATTTAAATCACTTTTTCCAATTTTAGAATTAAACTGAGTTAGCTCTGCAGCTTTAGGAGTAAAGTTTAATACTGCTTTTGAAATAGACATGCCGTAAGGAATTTCTTTACTTACATAATTCATGTTCTCTACCATAAAATTTCCCTTTGCAATAAATTCAGAATATTTTTTGTTGTCGATAGTAGATTTATTTCCTCTTAAATAAACATCAGCAGTAATTACCCCGCTTAATTTTTGATCGCTTTCTAATGGAACAAATTCTTTTATCGAATTCAAATCAACTCTTCCTTTAATTGTACCATCAACAAAGGGATCGCTTACTGGAGTTAAAATATGCATGGCCACATCTAAAGGATTGTTGCCCATCTCTGCATGAAATTTATTTATATCAATTGCGGTTCTATCAGGATTTCCATTGGGATTTTTTACTTTAACGTCAAGGTTAATGTTGTTAACTGATTTTGGCAATGAAGGGTATTGAAAGCTGGCATTTGAAACGATTAAATCTATGGCGAATGCAGGCATTTTTTTATCATTATAAATACCTTTAACAAAAGCCGACAATGAAAAACTTCCTTTTGTTTTTATATCTTTAAAATCGGCGGTATAGCAGCCTGGAATCAACGAAAGAAAACTTGCAAAACTTGTTTGTGCACAATTAAATTTCAAATCCATGTCCATGTCTTCTTTGGGCATTGCAAAGTATCCGTCTAGTCCTAACTTTAAATCATTCAACTCAAATTCGTTCTTTTTAAATGTAAATTTAAATTCAGGCATATTTGCATCTAGATCTGCTTTAATTTTTGTTCTAACGTTTTTCAGATAGGCGATACCTCCATACATCATAGACCATTTTTCAATTTCTGTAAACGTTTCCATTAAAAAAACATCCTGAGTAAAATCTCCCCTTAATGTATGGTTCAATCCAATTAATTTTGTTTTAAAACCCATCTGTTTGTCGTCGTAAACGATCTTTGAATTTTGAATTTCAAACTTGGAAAGTTGCATTTTAAAATTACTAGATTCAGCACTTGGAGCGCTTGGTTCGCTTGGTTTTGAAATGTCCCAATTTGCCTTCCCTAATTTATTAACCAATGCATTAATTGTAGCATTATTTATTACTATCGAATTTATTTGATATTTTTCTCCTTTTATCACACTCATCAAATTCAAATTTAACGCTGTAATCTTGGAGAAAATTAATGTATCTCCTAAAAAATCATCTTTGCCAATAATACTAAGTTCGTTTATTGAGAATTTTAAATTAGGAAATGAGGAAATGATTGAAATGTCAAATTCACCAAAATTTACGGTAGCGTTTAAATTTTTATTTGCTTCTTCCTTAACTTTTGCAACAATTTTATCTTTGAATAAAAAAGGTATGGAAATTAAAACAGCAAACATTAAAACAAAAACAAGGGCAGCTATTTTTATAAATTTTTTCATGTTATTTTCTAATTAAGTGATTGTGTTAGTGTTCAAAAGTAAAGTTATTTTGCAATATTTCTAGAACACCGGCTGAAATTTGCCTTTTATTAACTTATAGTTAAACCCTTTCATTTCTAGCACTTCCCCTTCTTTTATGGAATGTAAATTGATGTAATCATTTTCCATTGTATGCAAACTTCCTTTGGTTTGTTTTGCAATATTTAAATAATCACAATTGTATCGTAAATCGTAAACGCCACATAAAATAACTTTCACCGGAGTTTTAATTTTTTCTAGCAACACCATGTCTCTAACAGCTGCAAAATTATCAGCTATCATAATGACTTCTTTTGTATTTGGAAATTTTTTGATTCCAGCGATAATTGCTTCCAAATTGTTTTCCGGAATATCACCGCCAAATCCACGTTGCATTACCTTAATCATATTTTTTTCGAGATCGATTACTGAGTCAATTTTAATTGGATATACACCACCTGTGCTTCCTATCTTCTTTTGATTAGTGCTCTTGGCATCGCCGTCATTAAATAAAACATAATGGTTAGACTCACCAGTTTTAAAATTTAGTCTATTCCACAAGCAAATCTGTAAAGAATAAGGTGCCATGCTGCCGGTTACATCAACCACAATTAAGGTGTTATTTGTAGTGATGTTAATTCTGCTTAATGCCTTAAATACTGTAGAATCTAAATGCTGTTTAACGTAAGGAATGCCTAATGGAGACCTAAATCCTTCATAATCTATTGAAAGTCCTTTGGGCGGAATATATCTACGACCAACTACTTTCTTAATAATTGTAGTTTCTGGTGCAGCAACATCAATATGTTCTTTCCTGTTGAGTATTCCTTTTTTACTGTAAACAATTTTCTTTTCTTTTCTGCTTTTTAAAATTGGATCGTAACCAGTTTTAAATGTCTTTGCTTTTATCTTATATTTTTCTTCAACAATATTCTCAAATGAACCCAAAGAATCCAGGCTTAAAACTCTCTTAAAATAGTCCAATTCATCACTTGCCGATTCCTCAGTTGGAGCATCACAATATGTAATTCTAAATCCGTGAAATAATTTCTTTGCGTCTTCTTCTTTTTTAGCACCAGTTTGCTCAAAAACTTCCCATTTTACGTATGTATTTTTCTTGAGCGAAGGCATAATCTTAAGTAAGGAATCAAACCTTGATTTATTTAAAATAGGTTGAGAAAAATCTTTAGCTAATTTATAGGAAGAATAATACAATTGAACACTTAGAATTATTTTGTCTCTCAATTTCTTTTTGTCCTTCTTATTTTCTATTTGTGCACCTGCAAACGGAACACTAAAATTTACTTCGTTTGATTTATTTTTTTCAACCTTAAATTTTTCAATTCTCTTTGGCGTAATTTCTAACAATGCTTCACCATTTATAGCAGAGCTTCCTATGATAGAAGAAGATTTTATCTCCGTGCTTTTTGAAACTTGAGCCAATGAAAAACTAAACGAAAAAACAAAAAGAAAACAAAATCTTATCATATAAAATTATATGTTCCTAGCAAATAAAGGTATCCGCAATTACTAAATTAAAAAGATAGTGTTGCTCCTATCAAAAAATTAAACGATTGAGTGGGATAATCTAACCATCTTTGATACCTTGTTCCTAAGATATTATTTACAGAAACGAAAGCCCCTAACCTTTTATTGTATTGATAGTTTGCTCCCAGATTTAGGTCAACCCATGATTTGATTTTGTATGCATCAAAATTATCTGGAATTAATCCAGTGAAATTGCTATTTGGGTAAACTCTTTTTCCAAATTGCTGACCAATATAAAATACATTTAACTTAAAATTAAACTTTTCTTCTAATCTGTAATTTGCAGCCAAAGAAATATCATACAAAGGTTTAAACCAAGCCTTTTGCTCTGTTGCCATTTTATAGTTGTAATAATTACCTTTTAAATCAACAACTATTTTTGAGTTTAATTCATACGACAAAAATCCTGAAACATTAAAGTAATTGCAATCGTCGTCAATTAAAATATACCTAAAATCATGCGGTATATTTCCTGGAGCGTCTTCCTGATTATAGTTAGCAAAATAATTTATTTGATTTACAAATAAAGGCATGTTTTGAATGAGTTTGTAATTACCAGAAACATTATACGAGAGCTCTTTGCTTATTTTTCCTTTTACACCCAACAATGCATCTATTGGCGTATTGGTATTAAATGTATTTAATGGTGTAATTATAAATGGATTAATTTGCGATACAGAATAAAAACTGTTTCTAGTAGTTGCTCCATTCACTGATAAATATGCCGAAGCAACATTTTCCCAAAGCACGGCATTAACCAAAACATTAGGAAAAAAATGTATAAACTGGTCTTGAACTTCGTAAAACATATTAATTCCTAAAACGGCATTCCACCTCTTGTTTCTAACTTTTACAAAAGGATTTAATTTTAAGATGTCTGCCTTTATGGGTGTTAAACCACTTATTACTTCAGGTGAAATTAAATAATTAAAATGATTCCATTCCAAAGCACCACCGTAAATTTCATTGCCATATCTTTTACTGAGTTCTGTTGAAACTAAAAAATTATTCTCTCTGGAACTCCATCTATCATTGGTATAGCGGTAATGTATTTTTTCTTTGTGACGTAATAAATTTGTATCTGCAAATCTACTCTCAACACTTGCAGTGGTATTAAACGATTGATAAAATTGCTTGTTATTTAGTGTATCAAAATAATTTTCGAACAAACGATTAGTGTATCCGTAAAATCTATTTGCATTTCTATTGTATCCAATTTCTGCAGCCAAAATGTGTTCTTTTACAAAATATTTACCATTAGCAACTGCCAAGTTATCGCTAAACCCTGCATCGCCTCTGTTCTTTGCTGTATAGTTAGAAGAAAAATGTTTAACATGCACACCCACTTGATATGTTTTTGAACGTAAACTACCTAAGTACAATTCTCCAAAAGGAGTAGAATAATTTCCTAAACCAACTTTTAGTAATCCCGGATACAATTTCGCCAATGGTTCTCCTCTCATTTTTGCGGGCTTAATGGTATCAGGAATAAAATTAGTTTCCATTTTTGTTTGTAAAAACGAATACTTAATTCTTGGAGCAGGCGCTACAGTATCTTTTACAACAGGATTATCATTAATTTTTACTGCCTCTGCAACTGTTGGGCTGTAACCTTGAACTACATTTACTTGCTCAGCACCTAAATTTCCTTCGCTTTTTTGTGCTACAACAATTACAGGAAAACAAATAACCAGCAGTAAAAACTTCAAGTTTAAATATTTTTTATTCCTTGTTTTCATCTTCAAATAGTTGATTGTCTTTAAACGAATTTGTATCAAATTTTATTTCTAAAGCATCTTGCTTATACTTTTCTTCTTTGTTTTTTTCTGCTTCTATAATTGCATTTAGTTTACTTTTTGATAATTCTACTAGTTCGGTGTTTTCTGAATTATCTATCACACTTTGCAATGTTTCTTTTGCATTAAAAACATCTTCTTTAGCATAAAATATTTCTGCATATAAAATGTACGCTTTTGTAACCCAAAAATCATACGATGGATCTTGCTCAAGCAATTCATCAACTTGCTTTTTTGAGTTTTCGTAATCGGCATTATTAAAATATAATTCTGCCATCAAAAACTTTGATTCTGCACTTTTTTCGCTTTTTGTTTTAGCTATAGTATTTTTTAATTCCCTTATAGCTAGTGAATCTCTCCTTAATTTTAAATATGATTTTGCTTTTGTTAAATAGCTTTCTGCTATTAATTCATTGCTGCTCTTTTCGTCTGCCTGAACCTTATTTGCTGCAACAATTGCTTCATCAAAATTTCCTAATTTAATGTTACACCTCATTTGTCCAACATTACTTTCGGCAAGTGTTACCGGGCCAGAAGATACTTTTTCTAATTGCTGATAATATTGAAGAGCTTTGGCCAATTCTTTATTTTTATAATTGATATAAGCCGCTAATTGTACAGATTTTTCGGTATAGCTGGAGGATTGTTTGGATGCAACAAATTCAAATCCCTTTAATGCTTCAATTAAATTTCCTTTTTTATAATCGCAGTCAGCTTTAAAATAGTTTGCCCTTAATGCAAAAATTGCATTTTCAAATTTGTTTAAATATGTATCAAATGCTTTGGAAGAAGTCTCGCAATCGCCTTTCATGTATTTAAGTTCTGCCGATTCGTACATAGCAGAATCAATAGCGCTGTTTTGGAATTTAAGTGTTGGAACAGAAGAGATAAACTTTTCAAATTCTTCTACCCTACCTTCGGAAACATAAATATCTCTAATTGAATTTAAAGCTTGGTTTGACTCAGCTGAGTTTGGATATTTTGTAACAATTTCTTGGTATGCTGCCAGTGCTTTATCATCTTGGTCTATATTTCTATAAATAAGTGCAACCTTCATTTGTGCCTTTTTTACCAAAACACTGGAAGGAAATGTGCTAATTAATTTATTGAAATTCTCTAATGACTGTTGATTGTCATTTTTAATTAAATAACACTCTGCCAATTCATAAATTCCATCATCTATATAGGATGACTTAGGATGTTGCTCTATTAATTTAGTAAGTGTGATTACCTTTTCGTCGTTCTTTCCATACAAGCCTAAAACCAATGCTTTTTGATACAAAATATAATCTACATTAAAATTATTGTATTCTTGGGCCATGGTATAATACTCTAGAGCACCGGCAAAATCTCTGTTCATAAAATAGCCATCTGCCACTCTTATTGCTGCATCAGTAATTTTTTTTCCTTCTTTTGTTGGCGCTAATGCAATAAATTTTCTAAAAAAATTATTTGCTTGTTCGTATTGTTTTCTGGAATGGTAGCAATAGGCCAAAGAATAATTTGCAACATGATAAATATCTAAACTTGGCGCTATTGCAGAAAACAAAAAATCTTTGAAACAAAAAATTGCAGAATCAATTTCGTTCAGCTGAAAAAAACTTTCTCCTTTCCAATACACCGATTGCCCTTTTAGGTTTTTATCTTTGTCGTACAACATAGATTTGTTGTAAAAAGCAATGGCATCGTTGTATTTAGCATTATTAAAATATTCTGTTGCTTTTAAGTACGACAATTTTTGATAAGCCAATTTCAAAGCCAAAGTTTTTGTTGGCATCTCATCCAGAGCATTTAGTGCCTCGGTATAATTTCTTGAACGCAAAAAGGCGTTTACTAAAAAATTAAATGCTTCGTCGTATTTATCTGACTTTGGATACAACTTGAGGTATGTTTTAAACGCAGTAATTGCATTATGAAAGGGATCTGACTCCAGCTCATACGCTAGCTTTGCATAATTAAACAATGCATCTTCTTTTACATTTAATTCAAAATCCATTTTTGAAGCGGTGCCAAAAGAATTTCTTGCCAATTCTTTTTTACTGGATTTATAATAGCAATCTCCAATGTGATAATAGCTCAATTGAGACAAACTATCGCTTTTATCGGAAATTGCTTTTTGAAAATATTCTATTCCTTTGTCGTAATTTTTTGATTGATAGTAAACGTAGCCGTACTCGTAAAAATCTGGTCTTTCCATCTTTCCTTTTCCTGCAACATATTTTTCTAAATAAGGAATTGCTGCTTCAAATCTGTCAGTTTTATAATAAGAATCTCCAATAAGTCTAGAAATTTCAGGGGCTCTTTTTGTTGATGTTGAATCCAATATTGGAATTCCATATTCTATTACCAAATCATATTTTTTTTGATAGAAATATATTTGAGCAATGTAGTAGGGAACTATTGGACCAAACGTAGAATTTTTACTGAATTTTTTAAACCCTTCTAAAGCAATTTCATACTTTTTCTCAAGATATGCTATGTGCGAATAGTAGTAGGTTGCAGGAGCTGCGTAAGTATTTTCAATGTCTTTTATTTCTGCAAACAATGGTTTTGCTTTGCTGTATTGCTCTTTCATAAAATAGCAATATCCTTTTTTAAAATAGAGCTCTGCTCTTTGTGTTGAATTTAATTTTGCAGGTTCTGTTTTTTCGTACCAAGCCAATGCTAATTTTAATTGTTTGTTTCTGTAATAATAATTTCCAATTAAGAATATAGCCAAATTAGATCGATTGCTTTCGGGATGATTTTGAATAAACTCTAAAAGCAGCGGCTCTGTATCCTCGTTAAACAATTCGTAAGCACAGTATGCCATGTAAAACTCGGCATCTACTCTTTCTTTGGAATAAGGTGCAAAAAGTGGAATGGCATCTTGCAATGCCTTTTGTGCAGACACAAATTTTTGCTGCTCAAATAAATATATTCCTTCATTTAATTGTGCCGAAGGATTAACGTATATGGTGGTTTTTTGAGCCTTGACAAAAAATGTTGCCACTAAAACAAACAGAAACACCAACCTAAAAACTCTATTTTCTTTCTTCATTATTCTCCAAAAAACTTAATTGTAATTGTATAGATTTTTGCGAAATAAAAGTACTTGTAAGGGTTTTGCCTTTAGGCGATGTGATTTGTTTTTTATAAACGTAGTGTTGTTAACATTATTGTATGTAATGTAGTTTCTAAAAACATCTTACAATATTATTAGTATTTCTTTCGATTATAAAATTCCTTTTCTCAAAAGAATTGGTATTTTTGCCACAAATAAATAAAACATGAGTGTATTAGTAAATAAAAATTCTAAAATTATAGTTCAAGGTTTCACAGGTAATGAGGGAACCTTTCATGCAACACAAATGCTGGAATACGGAACACAAGTTGTTGGCGGTGTAACGCCCGGAAAAGGCGGCTCCTTGCATTTAGACAAACCGGTTTTTAATACAGTAAAAGATGCGGTTACCTCTACAGGTGCAGATGTGTCTATCATATTTGTTCCGCCGCCATTTGCTGCAGATGCAATTATGGAAGCTGCAGAAGCTGGAATTAAAGTAATCGTTTGTATTACCGAAGGCATTCCTACAAAAGATATGATTGCCGTAAAAGAATATTTAAAAGGAAGTGGAGCAAGATTAATTGGTCCTAATTGCCCGGGAATAATAACAGCAGAAGAAGCCAAAGTTGGAATTATGCCTGGTTTTGTATTCAAAAAAGGTAAAATAGGAATTGTTTCTAAATCTGGAACTCTAACTTACGAAGCTGCCGACCAAGTGGTGAAACAAGGCATGGGAATTACCACTGCTATTGGCATTGGCGGCGACCCAATTATTGGAACAACTACAAAAGAAGCTGTTGAACTGTTAATGAACGACCCAGAGACCGAAGGAATTGTGATGATTGGAGAAATTGGCGGAGGAATGGAAGCAGAAGCTGCCAAATGGATAAAAGAACACGGAACAAAACCTGTAGTTGGTTTTATTGCAGGGCAAACAGCACCTCCCGGACGTAGAATGGGCCATGCAGGCGCAATTGTTGGTGGTGCCGATGATACAGCAGCTGCAAAAATGAAAATTATGAGCGAGTGTGGAATTCACGTGGTTGAATCTCCTGCTGTTATTGGTCAAACAATGGCAAAAGCCTTAGGTTTGGTAACTGCATAAATTCAATTCAAAATATTTTAGCAAATGAGTCGGAGTAAATTCCGACTTTTTTGTTTTAAGTTAAAATGAGTTTGCAAAGTCTTTGACTTTAAAATTTCTTGCGTTCCATTTTCAGAATTCAAATTTTATAATAACAACAATTTAAAAATCAGCGATTTAGTTATATACAAGCAACGTAATTTAATTATCAAAAAAATTTGTATGTTCTAATAATAATTCTTTTCTTTGCAGTCCAAAAATTTAAAACGCTTTTATAAATGGCACGTGTTTGCGACTTAACAGGAAAAAAAGCAATTGTAGGAAATAAAGTTTCTTTCTCTAACCACAAAACTAAGAGAAGATTCAATCCAAATTTGCAGTTGAAAAAATTCTACATCCCAGAGGATGATATGTGGATTACTTTAAAAGTATCTACTTCGGCTATAAAAACTATTAACAGAAAAGGTATTTCTGCTGTTCTTAAACAAGCGGTAGAAAAAGGTCATTTACGTTAATCTAAATACATTTAAGAAATGGCAAAAAGAGGAAACAGAGTTCAGGTTATACTAGAGTGTACCGAACATAAAACTTCGGGAGTACCCGGAACAAGCAGGTATATTACTACAAAAAACAAACGTAATACCCCTGATAGAATGGAATTAAAGAAATTTAATCCAATTTTAAGAAAAGTAACAGTTCACAAAGAAATTAAATAATAAAAACGTAAAAACATGGCAAAGAAAGTTGTTGCTACCCTTAAATCAGGAAAAGGAAATAATTTTACTAAAGTTATAAAAATGGTAAAATCACCTAAAACTGGTTCTTATGCTTTTAAGGAAGAAATCGTTCACAACGATCACGTAAAAGATTTTTTGAGTAAATAATTTTGCTCAATGCAAGCTAAAGCCCAAATTCAAATGAATTTGGGCTTTTTTTTGTTCTTATTTTTTACACTTTGTTATTAACGGAGTTTGTACAGATATATAAATCCTAAAATAGTCTTTGTTTGCAGATAGGACTTACTCTAACGGCCCTAAAAACAGAGAAAATTTATCTTTGGCCACGTTTATACAATAGCAATAAAACGAGGAGATTACTTACAACGCTTTCCTTAATTTCTATTTAAAATCAATGGCCGTGTCCATCATGATTACCGTGTTTTTCTTCTTTGTTGTTGCAAGCGCCCACCACATCATGAAACACATCGTGCAATTTTGCCAATTCTGTTTTTATTTTTTCGTCGCTTTCTTTCGAATTTATTTCTTTCTCTAACTCTTTTGTTTCTTTAGAAAGTTTTGCTAAGCCATCTTTTATATTTTGCTTGTTATAAGCTTCAGGTGCTTTGCTGTTCATCCAAGCATCTGCTTTTTTTACCATTTCGCCAATTCTAGTTTTTATGGGTTCTAGGTTACCTTCTTCACTTGGGTGAAATGTTTTTGACATTACCTCGTGAAAAGTCTTGGCCTCGGGCCATTGATCCCAAACGCTTTGAGCCTGAGAAAGGTTTGCAATCAAAAATAGCGCTGCAAAAGCAAACATTAGTTTCATTGATTTTTTCATGGTTTTTAAGTTTTAGTTTTTTTGTTGTTATTTATTTCAATTGTTGTTTTTTAGGCTAAGTCAATAGTTTTTTTACCATATCTGCAATTGCTTTGCCTTCTGCTTTTCCGGCAAGGGCTTTGTTTACCATGCCAATGGCTTTTCCCATTTCTGCAGCACCTGAAACTCCTGCAGCTACTAAAATTGCTTTTACTTGCTCTTCTAATTCTGCTCCGCTCAATTGCTTAGGCAAATATTGCTCTATAATTGCAGCCTGAAACAATTCCACCTCTGCTAAATCTCCTCTGCTTTGGCTTGTATAAATTTCGGCAGTTTCTTTTCTTTGCTTCACCATTTTTTGCAAAGCCTTTAGTTCTGCATCAGGTGCAGAGCCATCTGCAGATGTTTTTAATAATAATATGGCAGATTTTACTGCTCTTAGTGCTTCTAGTTTTGCACTTTCTTTGGCCAACATTGCGGCTTTTATGTCGGCATTAATTTGTTCTTCTAAGCTCATATTTTTTCTGTTAATTCAAAGTTTAGTTTAATTTTTTCTTGGTTTATTTCTTCAATTATTTGAGGATTTTTTTCTGCGGCATTGCCAACTACTATTGCTGTTGCCCCAGCTCTCCAACTATTTATGGCATCATCTTTTGTTCTTATTCCTCCTCCAACAATTATTGGCAGCAAAACAGTTTTTTCTACAGATTTGATCATATTTTCAGAAACACAATGCCAAGCCCCACTTCCTGCGTCAAGGTAAATAACTTTAAGACCTAACTGCTCTCCCGCTAGTGCAGTAGCGGCGGCAATCATTGGTTTATCTGCTGGTATGGGTTGTGTGTTGCTAATATAGGAAACAGTTGTGGGCTTTCCTCCATCTACAATCAGATATCCAGTTGGTATAAGCTCTATGTTAGATTTTTTTAGTGCAAAAGCTGCAGAAACATGGTTGCCAATAAGTAAGTCGGCATTTCTACCAGATATTAGCGAAAGCAATAAAATTGCATCAGCATTTGCCGATATGTGAGAGGGAGCTCCAGGAAAAATTACTACAGGAATGGCAATGTTACTTTTAAAAAAATTTATGCATGAATTTAGGTTACCACTAGAAATTAAACTGCCACCCACCAGCAAAACATCAATTTGTTCCAACAAAGAAAAATCAAACCTCTTTTCGTCAAAATCATCGGGGTCGATAAGCAGGAAAAGTAATTTTTTCCCTTTCTTTTTGGCTTCAATTAAACTAGATAAAACAACATTGTCTTGCATTCTACTAAAAAGATTTTTCTATTCTTATTCCAACATCTAAAATTTGAGGTAAATTTTCTAACCTCATGGCTTGTTCAAGAGAAAAAACATATTTGCCCTTTCTTTTAAACTTAAAGTTTTTTCTAAACAATATTTGATTGTCCCATATATCGCCAGAACCGTCTCCCAGCCATTTACCTGTTTGGTCGGCCAAAATACATTCTAACGTATCTTTTGAATAAGTGCCTTGTGGATAGCGGGTTTGCAAAAAAAGTAATAAATTGCTAAACGGATAATCTGAGGCATTTCTTACGTTGATGTAAAAATTATGTGAAGATAGCGTATCGTCTACATTTACATAAAAGAGCTTTTTGTCTGCACTGTTCCAAAGTTGGTTTTCTATTATTTTATTTTCTTCAAAAACTCTTGATGAATCACAAGCACTGAATAACAGTGCTATCCATAAAAGGAAGAAAATACTAGTTATCTTTTGGCGCTGCATTGCTTGAGTTAGGGTTATTGTTTTGTGGTTTATTGTTTCTGTTTGGATTGTTTCTATTGTTGTTTCTGTTGGGTTGGTGTGTTCGGTTTTGTTGTTTTGGGTTTTGTTTTGCTTCCTTATTTAATTTATTTGGATCGGTAGTATTTTTTTGTGGTGAAAGTCCGGCAGGTTGAACCTCATTTGTTAATTTTTGGATTTGTGGAGAATCGCCTACCGATTTATTTCTGTTGTTTTTCTTTTTCTTTTTCTTTTTGTTTTTGTCTTGGTCAAATCTAGTAAGGCTGTCTTGCCCCACCACATTTTCGTAATACATTTCAGATGTTTTTTTAGCTTCTATAGGTTTAGCTATGGTAAAATCTGGAGGATAAATTTTATTTTTGTTTTGTTCAATAATCTCTTTTACTGTTTCAACAGAAAGAGGAATAAAAGTTCCAGGGTCGCTTTCGTAGGAATACCAGAGAGTACGCTTAAAGATGTCTGTTTTTTGATGAAAAGCAGCCCCCGATTTTGTAAACAGTTTTACCCCACTTTCCGGGAAATCTTTTATGGCATCCATGTAGCTATCTAGCTCATAATTTAGGCAGCACTTTAGCTTGCCACATTGCCCTGCAAGTTTTAGCGGGTTCAACGAAAGTTGCTGATACCTTGCAGCACTTGTGCTTACCGACCTAAAATCTGTAAGCCACGTAGAACAACACAATTCTCTTCCACAACTGCCAATTCCACCAAGCCTCCCCGCTTCTTGCCTTGCACCAATTTGTTTCATTTCTATTCTAACCTTAAACTCGTCGGCCAAAACTTTTATAAGGTCTCTAAAATCCACACGATCTTCGGCAGTGTAGTAAAAAATGGCTTTGGTTTTGTCGCCTTGGTATTCTACATCGCTAATTTTCATTTGAAGGTTTAGCTTAACTGCAATGGTTCTTGCTTTGTACATTGTTTTTTCTTCTAGCTCTCTGGCCGATTGCCATTTATCAATGTCCATTTGTTTTGCCTTTCGGTAAACCTTTTTTAATTCGGGTGAATCTGCTCTAACATTTTTCTTTTTCATTTGCAATTTCACCAAATCGCCTGTGAGGGAAACAATGCCTATGTCGTGACCCGGAGAAGCTTCAACGGCCACAATATCGCCTTTAAAAAACTCCATGTCTGGTTCTAGTTTGTAAAACTCTTTTCTGCTATTTTTAAATCTTACTTCAACAATATCAAAGGGCTTTGCCATTCCCGGAAACTCCATATTTGCTAACCAATCAAAAACAGTAAGTTTTGTATTACATCCCCCCGAACCACATGCACCATTGTTGTTGCATCCTTTTGGCAATCCATTTTCACCCGTACCACAACTGTTACAACTCATACTAAAAAAATTTCTTAAATATACTCAGCAAATTTAATAAATAGTGCAATTAAAGCGTTAAAATTATTTTGGAAGCTTGCTGCAAACGGTATTCGTTTGAGCCTGATAAAATTGAATATGATACTTTGTACTTTTCTAATTTAGATTGATACATCAAAAATAGTTCTTCTCTTTGATTAGGGTGTTCTCTTAACGGGTCGTATTGCCAAGGCACATCTATGTTACACAAAAAGTAGTGAGAATAGGAATGGGGTACAAACAAATTGTTTAACTCAGTAGAAACAGTTCCAAAAACAAATTGGCTCCAAACTATTGAAACCAAAAGGTTGGTATCGCAAAATAAAAATTTCTCAGATTTGTTAAGGAGCTCATTTTCTCTTTGCAGTTGTAGCTCAGAGATGGCATAGATGTCGGATTGAGAGTATTTGGGACCATTTGCTTGGAGGTAATCTCTTGCAATTTCATTTACCCAAGGCTCAGAAAATTTTTTGGCAACAGAATTAGATATGGTAGTTTTTCCTGTTGATTCTGGTCCAACAAATGCAATTTTTTTAATAATTTTATTCATTACATTTTTCTTTTAACCACCAATAGTGGAACAGAAATATTGTGTCTTACGGCATCAACTGTGGTTCCTAAAATTAAATCTTTTAGAGTTTTATGGCCGTGAGCTCCCATAATTAAAATATCGGGTTCTATTTTGTTTACCAATTCAGGTATAGATTTTTTGGGATTGCCGTATCCTAAAACAGCAAATGCCTCAAAGCCTAAATCGCTTAGTTTTTTGGAATATTCGTTCAAAAAATTTGCATCTTCTTCGCTTTCCATGTCTCTAATTTCATTGCCCATAACCAATGCACCCGCAGTTTCGGAAATATGAATAATATAGAATTGAGTGTTTGCTGCTGCCAATGAAATAGCATACTGAAGCGTTTTGGCATCTGTTTCGGAGAAATCTAAAGTAACTGCAATTTTTTTGAACTCTACTTTTTTTGCAGGTTCAATTTTTCCAATAGCAATGTGCGGAGTTTTTTGCGATTTTATTTCTCTGCGTTTTAAGATAGGATCAAAAACAATAAATAGTAATAATCCTAAACATGCAATTGCAATAGAATATGCAAATACCAACCAAATAAAATTCAAATTCTCGATTTCTGAAAGTCCTTTTAATTCTTCGAAAACCAACTTTAAATTTAAAACAACAATTATGGAGGCAGCCACCCATGAAAAAAATTTTGTTTTTGCACCAATTGCAAATTCACCCATTTTTATTTTATCGCTCACAAAATGTATAAGTGGAATAATGGCAAAAGCCAATTGCATACTTAAAATTACTTGGCTAAAAACCAATAATTTTCCAGTGGCACCCTCGCCCAAAAAATAGATGGTTAAAAAGGCAGGAATTATTGCAATTAGTCTGGTAAGCAATCTTCTCATCCAAGGCTGAATTCTTAGATTAATGTATCCTTCCATTACAATTTGGCCAGCTAAAGTTCCAGTAATTGTAGAAGATTGTCCTGCAGCAATTAAAGCTATGGCAAACAAAAGGGGTGCATATCTATTTCCTACCATTGGCTCCAAAAATTTATAAGCATCCTGAATTTCTGCAATCTCAAACATTCCGTTGTAATAAAATGCAGAAGCTGCTAAAATTAAAATAGATGCATTTACAAAAAAGGCAAGATTTAACGCCACTAAAGAATCAATAAAATTATACTTGATAACTTTTTTTATTTCAGCAGGAATTCTAGAAAATTTTCGTGTTTGCACTAAAGAAGAATGCAAGTATAAATTATGAGGCATTACCGTTGCTCCAATTATTCCTATTGCAATGTACAAAGCACCTTCCGATGGTATTGTAGGTTTAAAACCTTTTATAACATCTGCAAAATTAGGTTGAGCAAAAATCATTTCTGCTAAAAACGAAAATCCAATAATTGCAACTAAGGATATAATAAATGCTTCCATTTTTCTTATTCCAAAGTTTATTAAAAAGAGCAATAAAAAAGAATCAAGAATGGTAATGCTTACCCCTACCAAAAGTGGAAGATGAAACAACAATTGCAAACCAATTGCCATACCCAAGACCTCTGCTAAATCGCAGGCTGCAATGGCTATTTCTGCTAAAAAATAAAGGCAATAGTTAACAAATTTGGGATAGGTTTCTCTTGATGCTTGAGCTAAATCTCGCCCACTTACTATACCTAATCTGGCACTTAAACTTTGAAGTAACAATGCAATTAGGTTTGACATCAGTAAAACCCACAACAAAGAGTAACCAAATTTGCTGCCACCCGCTAAATCTGTTGCCCAATTTCCAGGATCCATGTAGCCAACAGATACTAAGTATGCCGGCCCAAGGAATGAAAAAAGTTTTTTCCAAAAACCTTTTTTTTGTTGGGTATCTACAGACTCATGAACTTCGGAAAGTGAGTTGTTTTGTTGCCCCATTGAATTATTAAATGTTTTTACAAATATAGCTTATTTAAATCCTATTTGTTTTCCGTGGGCCTCTGATATTTTTTTAAAATTCTTTAAAAACAAGATATTCTAAGTAGCTTACAATATCCTTTTTTAATTTAATGGTTTTGGTTGCAATAACTTTTTGGGGAGAATTTTATAGTTTAAGCCATATTCTTAGGCATTGTAGGTATATGATATACTTTTAAGAACTTGGGCTAACACATTCCCTTTTGGCAAATTAATGGTAACAGTTACATTTTGCACACACCAAGAAATAAAAATTGCTTGAAAGAAAAAACTATCAGAACTTACCTGTAGGCAGGACAATGTTCGTTTGAGTTATAGTCGGATTGATTTACAGGACAAATTTTATAGGAAACAATAATTTCGTGAGAGTTAGAACTTGCATACCTAACTTTTGATAAATTAAAATCATAGGCATATCCAACGGACCATTTTTTTATTCTGTAATTTGCAAAAGCACACACTCCATCAACTAGTCTGTAAGCAAAGCCAAAGTCTACTAGTTTATCATATGTTACCATAAAACTTACATCCAGTGATGGCAAATTCATTGAAACAAATTTTAAGTTTGCAGAAGGAGTATATCTGAATAAGGCTCTTTCTCCTCCAATAGTATAACCGCCTGTTAAAAAAAAGTGTCTGTTCATTTTTGATGCTGCTCCCAACACACCGCCAAGCTTATTTCCGTAAGCATTTTTAACAGACAATCCAATAAATCCTTGGTCTGTATAAAACAAAACTCCTGGGTTAAAATCAGGGTAAACTAGTTTTCTTCCTGAACCATTTAACAATGGATCTTCCTGTGTAAATGGGTCAAAACGTTCTGATTGAACCACAAATTGATTTAATCCTGCGTATAATCCTGCTGCAAAAAAAGCAGTTCGACTTATAGGCACATGATAGGCATAAGAAACCGCAAGACGTGTTTGCCTAATTGGACCGCTTGATCCTGTTTGATCGTTTTCAAATAAAAAACCCAAAGCATGTTTAGATCTTTTCCACAATTTTCTTTTTCTTTTTAAAAAGTAATTTCCCTGGAGGAATTGAGTTTTTGGCGCACCTTCAAAACCTACCCACTGAGTTCTAACGCCTACTTTTAAATCCATGCAATTATTAGAACCGGCAGCAGCAGGATTTAATGCATGGTAGTTTAACAAATAGTTGGTATATTGAGGCAATTGTTGTGCAGAAAGTGACTTAAACCACAAAAAAATTACGGCAAAAAAAAGGTTAAAGTTTTTAATAAATTTTCTCATTATCTAATTACTGTAATTGTTCCAGACAAAAAATAATCTTTGCTTTCGTTTTTGTAATTGTATTTAAACACATAATAGTAAACCGCTGCGGGAACTTTACCAATAGAAGAGTTGCCATTCCATTCCTGTCCGGGTGCATAGCCATTGGAGTGAAAAACCTTTAGACCATATCTATCATAAACATCCACTTCTACATTGTCATAATTTTCGGTATTCTCAATGTTCCAAATATCATTGATTCCATCCCCATTAGGAGTGAAAACATTATAGATTCTAACCAATTTTTTTACCACAATAGTAACATTATCTGTGCATGTGCAGCCATTTGGCTCAGTTACCAAAATAGTATATGTGGTGGTAGAATTGGGCGCAACGCTAGAGTTTGCAACGGTTTCATTTAAAACAGCAACAGGTGGGCTCCATACAACGGTAGAACCCGGTTTTAATTCGGGGTTAAATTTTGTAGCTTCACCTTGCAGAATTTCTTTGTTGCTACCGGCGGAACAAGAGTTAGATACTCCAGATTGCTGAAAATCTAAAGGTGAATTAATTGTTGATGAACATCCATTAGAATCAAAAATTGTAACTGAATAAGAACCTGCTAATAACCCTTCAAATGTAGGAGAGGATTGTGGAGTTCCATTATTTAATGCAAAAGTGTATGGAGGAATACCACCGAAACCACTTACTTGAAGCACACCTCTATTTCCTTGGCAATTATCTGGTGTTGTGGTTGTTGCTGTGGGAACAGGAGGAGGTAATTCAGAAATATATACAATGTCAGTATAGGAACATCCCAAACCACTATTGTCTCTAATTATTATAGTATATGTGCCAACTGACAAGCCCGTAAAAACGCCCGTGCTGCTGGTTTGTGGACCAGAAGGGCCATTTAATGAATAGGCTAAAGGTCCATTTGCTCCAAGAATGCTGTTTGGAGGATAAGTTAGTTGTCCATCCGAGACATTACAGGATGCTAAAGTTGTTATTGCTTGTGCGGATTGAATGCCTGAGTTAGAGCTTACAAAAACTCTTATGGTTGTGTCGCAGCTGCCAAAGTTGATGGTAATATTATATGTTCCTGCCCCCAAATTACTAAAAGTTGGAGAGCTTTGAGGAGTATTTCCATTTGACGAATAGGTAATGTTACCGCTACCACCCGTAAGGCCAGAAATGTTTATTGCTCCATTTTGTACATTACAATCGGCAGGTGTAGAGTTGGGACTAAAAGTTAGAGTGCTATCACCAGAAACAAATGCGGAGATAGTAAATGAACAACCCACAACGTTTGTAATATTTACTGCATAATTTCCAGCAGAGAGGTCACTAAAAACCGGACTTGATTGAGCAGAACCAGAGTTTAATGAGAATGTTATGGGTGAATTACTTTGCTTTATATTTTGAACTTTAATTGAGCCTTTGGCATTACATTTAGGCGGGTCAACAACAATAGCTGCGGATGGCTCAACTGCAGTTCCAGAAATTGAAACATCAAAAGTACCTTCTGCCAAAACTCCACCGGCATTATCGCCCTCTATCAATACCCATATATTTGAGCCAGCAGGAATTGAATTGGCTGTAATTGTTGCATTATTTGATACACTTGAATTGCATGCAATTTCGGTAAATGAAGAGTTGCAATCGGCTGCAGTAAAAAGTGCAACGCTAAAATTTGGATTAGAATTATTAGAGATAATGTTGGATAAATTTACGGATAGATTACCAACCATATTTATAGTTTGAAATTTATACCAAACTGAATTTGTAACTGCAAAACAACTGGGTGAAGTAGTAATTTCTGATGTTGCCGCTACGTTTGTACCATTAATTGTTTGACCAAAACAAATAAGATCAGCTCCAGAGCAATTATCGTTAGAAGGTTGTGCAAGGGCTTGTGCAGAAAAAACAAAGAAACCTACAAACAAAAAAATATTTATTTTTTTAATTGATATTTCGCCAATAAAAATCATATCGTAAATATCTTTTATTTTTTTAGATGTATAGAGCATTTGAAGGTTTAACTTATAAACAATAAAATTTTAATTGCTTGTTTACGGAAAAATTTAGTGGTAGGTTACTTATTAAACTTCTTCTACTAAATCTTTTTCTAACCTTAGATTTTCAATGATAAATTCTTGTCTTGTTGGAGTATTTTTTCCCATGTAATAAGAAAGAATTTCTTCTAAACTGGTATTTTTATCAACAATTACAGGCTCTAGACGAATATCCTTTCCAATAAAATTTTTAAATTCATCTGGAGAAATTTCTCCTAATCCTTTAAATCTTGTTATTTCTGGCTTTGGCCCCAATTCATTTATTGAGCTTACTCTTTCTTCTTCGGTATAGCAATAATTTGTTTTCTTTTTATTTCTAACTCTAAACAATGGCGTTTGAAGAATATATAAGTGACCATTTTTAACTAAGTCAGGAAAAAATTGAAGAAAAAAAGTAATCAATAGTAATCGAATGTGCATACCATCCACATCTGCATCTGTAGCAATTACAATGTTGTTGTATCTTAAATCATCTAAGCCATCTTCGATGTTTAAAGCACTTTGCAACAAATTAAATTCCTCGTTTTCGTAAACTATTTTTTTTGTAAGTCCGTAGCAATTTAGTGGTTTCCCTTTTAAACTAAATACTGCTTGCGATGCAACATCTCTGGATTTGGTAATAGAACCGCTTGCCGAATCACCTTCTGTAATAAACAATGTTGTTTCTAATTTTCTTTCGTCATTAGAATTGAAATGGACTTTACAGTCTCTTAATTTTTTGTTGTGTAAACTTGCCTTCTTAGCTCTTTCACGTGCAAGTTTTCTAATGCCAGATAGCTCTTTTCTTTCTTTTTCTGATTGAACAATTTTTTGATAAAGTAAATCTGCAGTTTCAGAATTTTTGTGAAGGTAATTGTCTAACTCTCTCTTTATAAAATCTCCAATAAATGCTCTTACAGACTGACCACCAATTGCAATATCCTGAGAGCCTAATTTAGTTTTTGTTTGCGATTCAAAAACTGGTTCTTGAACCTTTATACTAACGGCAGCTACTATGGAAGTTCTAACATCTACAGCATCAAAATCTTTTTTGTAAAATTCCCTAACGGTTTTTACCATGGCTTCTCTAAAAGCATTTTGGTGAGTTCCTCCTTGCGTTGTATGCTGTCCGTTTACAAATGAATAATATTCTTCGCCATACTGCGCCCCGTGAGTAAATGCCAACTCTATATCATAGCCCTTTAAATGGATTATTGGGTATAAAATATTTCCGCTTAAATTTTGATTCAACAAATCATATAAGCCTCTTTCAGAAAAATAACTTTTTCCATTGTATTGTATGCTTAATCCAGTATTTAAGTAGGCATAATTCCAAATCATTTGTTCTACATATTCATGTATGAAGTGAAATTTTCCAAATATTTTTTCGGAAGGGGTAAATGATATTATAGTGCCTTGTTTTTCCGTACTATCGGTAATTTTATTGTCTTTTGTAATTGCACCGTCTGCAAATTCTACAAGTTTTGATTTGCCCTCTCTAATTGATTGTACTTTAAAATAAGAAGATAAGGCATTTACTGCTTTTGTACCAACACCGTTTAATCCAACAGATTTTTTAAATGCTTCGGAATCATACTTTGCGCCTGTATTTATTTTTGAAACGCAGTCAATAACTTTTCCTAATGGAATTCCTCGCCCATAATCTCTAATTGTAACTGTTTTATCTTTGATGGAAAGTTCTATTTTCTTTCCATTTCCCATCACAAACTCATCAATACTGTTGTCTATAATTTCCTTGATAAGAATATAAATTCCATCATCGTGGGCAGAACCATCTCCTAGTTTACCAATATACATTCCGGGTCTTAAACGGATGTGTTCTTTCCAGTCAAGACTCTTTATACTATCGTCGTCGTAATTGTTTTCCTTTGCCATTTTAATCTAATAAAAAGGCAAATTTAGGATTAAATAGAAATGATAATTTTTTATTTAATTTATTTATTCACCAATTAAAAGTAATAAATAATTTAAAGATTTGCTTTAACGATGTCGTTTATGCCTTCGGTTTTCTTTGTCCAAGTATATTTTCCTCTTGCAAATTTTTCTACCGGCCAACCGTTCCACAATACAGAATTGCCTTGAGCATTTTTATAGTTATAAAATCCCTGTGTTGCATCAGTAAATTCCCAAATCATGGTATTTCTTTCTTCTTTGGCTTTGGAAGTAAAGATTGTTGCCTCTTGGCCAGGAAATGAAATTTTTACATTGGTAAATTTATGGTAAACAGTTTGCTGAAGCCATCCATTTGCAACACCAAAAATACTTAAAACATCTGAGAGAACTCCACCACCTATGGCAGTTGCCTGAAGTTTAAATTCAATTGTAAAATTATCAACCGATCCTTCGCCCACAAAAAATTCTCCGGTATTAAATCTAAAATTTGCATAATCAAACAATTGATTCATTTTACCAGATGCCTCTGTCCATTTTGTATCTCCGTATACAACTCTTGTTGCCAATGGGGCGTGAGTTCCTAACATTCCGTTATCGTCTGTAAGTTGAATTACAGTAACTGGAAATGTTACTTTAGATAAAATGTCATTCCCATTTGCATCTGTAGCTGCTGTTAGCTGCCAATTGCCTTGCATTAAAATTTTTGTAGCAGTGGGTTCTTTGGTACAAGAACTAAACAGTACTGCACTAATAATTGAGATGAAAAGTAATTTTTTCATTGTTTATTTTTTTAGAAATGAAAACGAAGATAAATAAAAAATAAAAAGCAGCAAAAAAAATTGCGATTTCTCTAAACATGTGTTGAGTTAAATTTTAATTCACCACCAATTTTTTTGTTATTTTAGATTATCTTGTGCTAATTAAATCAGCTTTTTTTGCGGGTCTTTCAGCACCTCGCCATATAAAATCCTTTAGAATAAGTTCTTGTGGAGGTAATTCTTTTATAGGATACATAACAGCATCGGGTGAATTTTTCATGGTAATTTTATCTACCTTTTTTTCTTTTATTGAAATTGAAATATTGGTACAAACTGCTTTATTCACTCCAATAAAAGAACCATCTTGATCGTCTTTTGCAAAATAAACCGATTCACCATTTCCAAAAACATCTATTTTATAAAGTTCATTTTCTGAAAATAAACCAATCATGTTTTTTCCTTTTATTTGATTAAATCTTAATGAGTCTTCCTTAGAAATTATAAACGAGTTTTCGGTCATTTGCAATTTATAAACTTTGCCATCAGAAATTTTAATTTTAATGAATTTTGCAGTGAGCTGGTTTTCATCGCTCCACAAAACTGGCTTGTTAAACATTTTCATCAAAGAGTCATTAGAAATATAAGCCAAAGAATCGCATTTTCCCTGCAAATCTTTTCTAAAAAATTTTACCCTGCGATACGCCAAAATCATTCTGTGATGTTCAGCTAGAGTATCATTTGAGAATTTAACGGTTTCAGTTTTCTTTTCAGGTTGCGTTTTTATTTCTTTTTTATCCTTTAATTTTTTTTCTGACATTTTAAGTAATTTCTGATTTGTATAGAATTTATATTTTTCGGCAAAATATATGCTATCGTAGGTGGCTTTAAGAGTATCTGCTGTTAAAAAAAGTGTATCGGTTTTGTCGTATTGAATGAGTAATGCATTTTTAGTGATGTAGGAATAATCTAAATTCTGAAACATTTCTGATACTTCGCCTTTAAGAATAATTTTTTCAGTTGTATCAGTTATGGTAACATTTCCTGTTGCCTTTCCATAAGAATTGCCTTTATCGTAGAATAAGCTGTCACCTTTTATTTGTTGATTTTTATTTTCGAGAACAGCCTCCTTGCTAAATCTTGAAACATCTTTTTTGCTGTTGTACCAACCGTTTTTACAAAATATTTTTTCTTCTTTTCCTGT
Organism: Bacteroidota bacterium; assembly: GCA_037131955.1. Lineage (GTDB taxonomy): Bacteria > Bacteroidota > Bacteroidia > UBA4408 > UBA4408 > CAIMMJ01. The sequence goes on along the minus strand of JBAXQC010000007.1, from coordinate 31,750 downwards.
AATTGTTGTGGGCCCAAAAAAGTAAGAAATTTCAGAAAGTGTATTGTATTTTAAGGTGTCGCTTTTTATTGTGTAGTCTGGATTTACCAAAATAACATTGTTCTTAAAAAATAGATTTTTTTCTTTTGAATAGTAATATCCAAGATTGCTTGTAAGTGTATTTTTATCGTTAACTATTTTGCCTTTTTGATCATAAAATGCAACACCACTATTTAAATCATAAAAAACTCTTTTTGTGGTAAGTTTCATTTGTTTGTCGTTCATTCTAACGTTATCAATTACTTCGGCTGTTTTTGTATTGCCATCGTATTTTAAAAAATCTCCATACAAGTGAACGGAATCGCCTTCATTAATATGAACATTTCCAAATGCATCTAATTTGTTGTTGGAATAATAGTATGCACTGTCGCAAAACATAATAGTATTTTCGTGTTTAAATTTTACTTCACCAATTAATCTTTTTGCATCAACACCCAAATTTTCGTCAAATTCAAGTGTATTTGCATTTAAAATTTCAATCATTTTTGTTTGTTGTGCAAACAAAGTTGAAGTGTAGATATTTAGAAAAACAAAAACGAAAAAGCAACAACTATTTTTGATTTTCTTCACAACAAGATTTTAATTTTCTATTATCTAAAAATGGTTTGATTCCTTCCAGGTCCTGTAGAAACAAGGGTGATAGGAACACCCACTTTTTCTTCGATAAATTTTATATAAGATTGCAATTCATGGGGCAACTCTTTAAATTTTGAAACCGTTTCAAATTCTTTCCAGCCATTTAGTTCTTGATAAACGGGTTCAATATTTTGTGCGGTAAAATCAAAGGGAATGCCTTCTATTTCTTTGCCATCTATTTTGTATGCTGTACAAATTTTCACTTTTTCAAAACCAGCAATTACATCCGATTTCATCATAAAAAGTTCGGTGGTACCATTTATCATGCAGGCATATTTTAATGCTGGTATATCTAGCCAACCGCATCTGCGAGCTCTTCCGGTAGTTGATCCAAATTCTTTTCCTTTTTGTCTTATTTTTTCTCCCACATCATCAAGTAATTCTGTTACAAATGGTCCGCTGCCAACTCTGGTGCAATAAGCCTTAAAAATTCCTATTACTCTGCCTATAGCAGATGGTGGCAATCCAAGCCCTGTGCATGCTCCTGCACAAGTAGTGTTAGAGGATGTAACAAATGGATAAGTTCCAAAATCAATGTCAAGCAAAGACCCTTGTGCACCTTCTGCCAAAATGTTTTTTCCTTGCTCAAAACACTGATAAACGTAGTATTCGCTGTTTATAAATTTTAGTTTTTTTAATTCTTCTAAGCTTTCAAACCACAATTTTTCTGACTCTTCAATATTAAAATCAAATTTATAAAAATTGAGTAATTGCAAGTGCTTATCTTTAAGTGCTTGGTATTTTTTTAAAAAGTCTGGATGTTCTAAATCGCCAACCCTTAAACCGTTTCTACCTGTTTTATCCATATAGGCAGGTCCAATTCCCTTTAATGTTGAACCAATTTTTTCTTTCCCTTTAGATGCTTCAGATGCGGCATCTAAAAAACGATGAGTAGGCAAAATTAAGTGTGCTTTTCTGGAAACAAGTAATCTTGAATCTACATCTACACCTTCTAATTTTAGAGCAGCAATTTCTTTTTGTAATACTACAGGATCTATCACAACGCCATTGCCAATAACGTTAATTGCTTTGGGTCTAAAAATTCCACTGGGAATTGTATGTAAAACATATTTTTTACCATCAAATTCCAATGTATGCCCGGCATTTGGGCCACCTTGGAATCTGGCAATTACCTCATAATTGGGGGTTAATACATCAACAACTTTGCCTTTGCCTTCGTCGCCCCATTGCAATCCTAATAATACATCTACTTTACTCATTTCTTAATTGTTTTTTTCAAAACTTGCTTCAGCCTCTTTAATTGAATTTACTACATTAAATACTTGATGCAACTTTGTTATTACTAATAAATCGTTTATTTTTTCTGAGACGTTACAAATAATTATTTCTCCGTCTTTGTTTCTTGTTTTTGTTAAAAAATTAATAATCACACCTAGTCCACTGCTGTTCATATAGTGAAGTTCTTCTAGATCTAAAATAAATTTTCTTTTTCCACTTTCTAGCCATTCATCCATTAAAGATAGTATTGAATGTGCCTGCATTTTATCCATTAGATTTCCCTTTAATGAAATTAAAACATAATTCTCGTTTTGCAAATAACTATAGTCAAATTCCATGTACTTATTTTGTTAATTCAGCAAAATTATCACACTTTCCATCTTGGGCAATTTTATTACACTTCCCAAAGAAATTAAGAGAGTGATGGCTTATCGAAAAATCTAATAGCTGTTCTGTCATATTTTGAATTTGTTGAATTCTTGGGTCACAAAATTCAAACACTTTATTGCAATCTATACAAATTAAATGATCGTGCTGCCTATATTTATATGCCTTTTCAAATTGCGCCATGTTTTTGCCAAACTGATGGCGTTTTACAAGGTTACAATCTAAGAGCAATTCTATGGTATTGTATAATGTTGCTCTACTTACACGGTACTTTTTGTTCTTCATAAAAATATAAAGAGATTCAATGTCAAAGTGACCGTCTCTAGAATAAATTTCATCAAGAATTGCAAATCTTTCAGGTGTTTTTCTGTGCCCCAGCTTTTCTAGGTACTCCGTAAAAATTTGTTTTACTCTTATTTTAGCATCATTAACCATTTATTCTTTTAAATTCTAAAAACTTTTACAACACCCAATACTTTTTTTAGTTTTTTTATTAGCTCTGTTAAGTGATTTGTATCTTGAACAAAAACCATGATTGTTCCCTCAAAAATACCATCATTTGTCTCAAAGCTTATGCTTCTCATGTTTACGTTGTATTCGCTAGAAATTACATTGGTAATATTGTTTACAATACCAACATCGTCTGTTCCTGTTATTTTTATTCCTGCAAGGAAAGAAATTTTTTCGGAATTGGTCCATTTTGCCTTTACAATTCTGTAGGCAAAGTTGCTCATAAGTTGAATTGCATTGGGGCAATTGGTGCGATGAATAAGAATTTTTTTATCGTCTGTTAAAAAACCAAAAACATCATCTCCTTTAATTGGATTGCAGCACTCAGAAATTTGGTAATCTAACTTTTGAAGTTTTTCATCTAATATCAATAAGTCATTTTTGCCTCGTACTTCTTTAACAACTTCATCAAAACTTCTTGAATTTTCGGTTTTTGGGAGCACTATACTTGTTGTTCCAAGAGAGGGGTCAACGGAAACAATATCTTTTAAATTTTTTAACTCTATATTGTTTATAGCAATTTGATAGTATAAATCTAATGAAGTTGGAACTTTATAAAAGTGACAAATTTTGTGAACATTAGCTTCTGTTGCCAATACTTTTAAAGATTTTAGTTTTTTATCAAAAATAACTTTTCCGGTTTTTGCCAGATCTTTTCTTTCATCTTTCAAAAACTCTTTTATTTTTGTTTTAGCTTTTGCAGTTGTAACAAATTCAAACCAATCTTCCTTGGGTTTTTGCTTATCTGAAACTAAGATTTCTACTTGCTCTCCACTTTTTAGCTTGTAGCTCATGGGCAAAAGTTTGTTGTTTATTTTTGCACCTATACATTTGTTGCCAACCTCCGAATGAATTTCATAAGCAAAATCCAGAGCAGATGCACCCACTGGCAAGGTTTTCATTATTCCTTTTGGAGTAAAAACAAATATTTCTTCTGAAAACAAATTCAATTTAAAATCATCCATAAAATCCAATGCATTGGTTTCAGGATTTTCTAAAAGCTCACGAATTTTTCTTAACCACTCTTCTAACGCACTTTCATTGGCTGTTGCTTTTTCTTTGTCCTTGTATTTCCAATGGGCAGCATAACCCATTTCTGCTACTTCGTCCATTCTGGTAGATCTAATTTGAACCTCCACCCATTTTCCTCCAGGACCCATTACAGTTGTATGCAAACTTTCGTAGCCATTTGATTTTGGGGTATTAATCCAATCTCTAAGTCTATCCATATTTGAACGGTAGAAATCTGTAACAATGGAATAAACGGCCCAACAGGCAGTTTTTTCTTGCTCAATAGGCACATCAATAATTAAACGAATAGCAAAAATATCATAAACCTCCTCAAAAGGAATGTTTTGTTTTTTCATTTTTTGCCAAATAGAATAAATAGATTTTGATCTGCTTTTAATGTTGTAGATAAAACCCTTTTCGTTTAAGGCATTCATAATTGGAAGACTGAATTTATTGATGTAACTCATTCTTTCCTTTTCGTTGGCCTGAAGTTTTTCTGCAATAGAAAAATAGGCTTCGGGCTCTTTGTATTTGAGGCATAAATCCTCTAATTCGGTTTTTATAGAATACAATCCTAACCGGTGAGCCAGAGGTGCATATAAGAACAATGTTTCTGATGCAATTTTTAATTGCTTATCTCTTTTCATAGAATCGAGAGTTCTCATGTTATGCAACCTATCTGCAAGTTTTATTAAAATTACCCTAACATCATTGGAGAGCGTGAGCAACATTTTTCTAAAATTTTCTGCTTGCAAAGAACCCGAGGTTTGATCTAGAATTACACCAGAAATTTTAGTTAATCCATCTATTATGGACATTACTTTTTCGCCAAACAAAGATTTTATATCCTCAAGCGTGATATCGGTATCTTCTACTGTGTCGTGCAGCAAAGCACAAACAACTGCAGTTGGTCCCAATTGAATTTCGTCAACAACAATTTGGGCAACTTCTAATGGATGATAAATATAGGGCTCGCCAGATTTTCTACGCATATCTTTGTGCTGCTCCAGCGCCAAATCAAATGCTTTTCTTATCATTTGTTTATCGCCTTTTTCCATGCGATTTTTTAATGATTTTAGAAGTGTTTTATATCTTTTTAAAATTTCTTTTTTCTCTTTTTCTATTTCTAAATTTTCCATTTGTAAATTTCCTTTCCAAAAAATTCAAATGCATACGTTAGCGTGAGCAAGTTTTTTTGAGTTGCAAAAATAATTTAAAAAGAAGTTTTAAGTGAATAATTATATTAGAATTTACTCACATTCATAAAATTAAAAAGTAAATTGAATAAACAAAAAACAATTTTTAATTGTAATTTTGAAAACAGATTTTAAATGATGACAAGGATTTTTGATGCTAATGATGAAGAAATAAATCCGGTAGAAAAGGAAATTGAAAAGGCATTGCGACCTTTGGAGTTTACTGATTTTGCGGGACAAGATAAAGTTTTAGAAAACTTAAAGATTTTTGTTGAAGCAGCAAAAATGAGAGAAGAGTCTTTAGATCACACCTTACTGCATGGACCTCCAGGATTAGGAAAAACAACGCTTGCCAACATTATGGCCAACGAATTGGGGGTTGGTATAAAAATTACATCAGGCCCAGTGTTGGATAAACCCGGTGACTTAGCTGGATTATTAACAAATTTAGAACCCAACGATGTTTTGTTTATTGATGAAATACATAGATTAAGTCCTATAGTGGAAGAATATTTATATTCTGCCATGGAAGACTACCGAATAGACATCATGATTGATTCTGGTCCAAATGCCAGAACAGTTCAAATAAAACTAAATCCTTTTACATTAGTTGGTGCAACTACCCGTGCAGGTTTGCTTACATCGCCACTTAGGGCAAGGTTTGGAATAAATTCTAGATTAGAATATTACAACTCAAAAGTACTTACTGGAATTGTTGTAAGGTCTTCTTCCATTCTTAAAGTGCCAATAGAAGAAGTTGCAGCCTATGAAATTGCAAGAAGAAGCAGAGGAACACCAAGAATTGCAAATGCTTTGCTGCGTAGAACAAGAGATTTTGCACAAGTAAAAGGAAACGGCACAATTACGTTTGAAATTGCTCAAATGGCTCTGAATGCTCTAAATGTAGATAAAAATGGATTGGATGAAATGGACATTAAAATTTTAAATACAATTATAGATAAATTTAAAGGTGGTCCGGTTGGCCTCACAACTATTGCTACTGCTGTAGGCGAAGAGTCAGATACAATAGAGGAAGTTTACGAACCATTTTTAATTCAAGAGGGATACCTTATGAGAACTCCAAGAGGCAGAGAAGCTACAGAATTAGCCTACAAACATTTGGGCAAATTTAATGCCGGCTACAAAGGCAACTCATTGTTCTAAGAGAAACTTTATTATTTTGAAAAAAACTGCCAGTATTGTTTCTGTAATCTTTCATCCAATGTTTATGCCCTTGCTTACGCTGTGGATAATTTTTAATTACAATCCGTATGTTACATTTAATATACCAAAGCAATTGCATTTGCTAATTTTTGGCATTGTTGGTGTTTACACGTTGCTTATTCCCTTACTCTCAAGTGTAATTTTAAAAAAGATGAATCTCATAAGCAATTATGAGATGAATGACAGAAATGAAAGAAAATTGCCTTTTTTAATAGCAGGTTTCAGTTTTTTTTTCTGTTATTACATGCTACAAAAATACCCAGCGTTAATAATTATTTCACTGATAATGTTGGGAGCAACTATTGCAATGCTTGCAACGGTAATTTTAAACTACAAATTTAAAATTTCTGCTCACATGATTGGAATAGGCGGCTTAATTGGAAGTATAGCAGGATTAACAATTTTACTTGGTGTAGATTACAGGGCATTAATTATTGGAGCATTAATAATTGCAGGAATAGTTGGCAGCTCTCGCTTGTATTTAGGAGCCCATGCCCCCTATCAAATTTATTGGGGCTTTTTAATTGGTTTTTTATCTGAATTTTGTTTGTTGATTTTTATATAATGTATTTTTTTTAATTCGTAACGTTCAAACTACCTTAAGTTTCAAAAAACAACAACAAAATTATTAATACAAACTCACTAGTTTTTTTTTATATTTTTGTAAAAAAAATAGTGTTTCAGTTTAAAGAAAAGCAATTTTTAGGCTATAATCAATTTTACATTTTAATAAGGCTAGTTTTAGCTTTATTTTGTTTTGTAGCTTATTATTGGAGCGAAAATCCAAAACCGGTTTATACAGTAATAGGAAATTTTAGAATTGGGTCATATCCAGCCAAAGACATTCCAAACTCAGGTGAATTGTTTTTTTTAATGGGGATTGCAATCATAGTTTTTTCTATAATGCTAATGTTCATTCCTCATTTAAAAATCAATGGAAATAAAGATCAACTAACTCTAGTTAAATTTCCAAGTAAAAAGAAAATTGAAATTCCATTGCATGAGATAACGTTTCTTAGGTGCAAAAAACTTAAGGGTAGTTTATTTTTAGGAACACTTTTTAATAACGAAAAACAAGGAATTAAAAACTTTTTTACTAGTGGTGATTATGCCGTTGAAATTACCTTAAACTCTGGTAAACGTTTTTTAATTGGAACAAACAAACCTATGGAATTGGTGAACTTTGTAAAGTTTTTTTATCCTCAAATAAACGTTTTAGAAAATATTTAATTTTATTTAAATTATTTAGTGTTGCAAAACGTTTACCTTTGAAACAATTAAAAACAATAAATCGTTCAAAAGAGACAAATAATAATTTATGCCAAAGAATATTGTTATCCCAATTCAAGTAAACAAGGAAAGTATAGCCACGAGCCAGTTTCCGGCAGATGATGTGCTTAATGCAAAAGATAAGGAAGCGCTGGTTTTGCTTTTAGAGAATGCCACCAAACTAGGAAATATGGAGCACAGCAAAATAAAAATAGTTTTTGAAGACTCAGACGCTGTAAAGCAAGTAGAAACTACTGTTTGGGCAACTACAGATAAAAGAGTAGTACTAAAAGGAGGAATAGTTATTCCCATAAATAGAATACATCAAATAGTATTAGTTTAAAAATAATAAAAAAAATAAAAATGAAAAAAAGTTTGATAATAATTGGAGGAATTTTAGTTCTTTTATTTGCAATTTATCAATTGTTTGCAGGCAAGTATAATAATATGGTTGAATTGAGCGAGCCTGCCACTTCTCAATGGGCTAATGTGCAAAGTGCCTACCAGCGCAGGGCCGATTTAATTCCAAATTTAGTTAATACTGTAAAAGGGTATGCAGAATTTGAAAAATCTACACTTACTGCAGTAGTTGAAGCTAGAGCTAAAGCAACAAGTATGACCATTGATCCATCAAATTTAAATCCTGAAAATATACAAAAATTTCAAGCAGCTCAAGACGGCTTATCCGGTGCATTATCGAGGTTATTGGTAACAATTGAAAAATATCCTGATTTAAAAGCAAACCAAAATTTTCTTGAATTGCAATCACAACTAGAAGGTACAGAAAATAGGATTAATGTTGAAAGAAATAAATTTAATGAGCTAGTTAAAGAATACAATACCTACATCAAAAAATTCCCAAATAACTTAATTGCAGGTTTATTTAATATGGAAAAGAAAGGATATTTTGAGGCTGCTGCAGGTTCTGAAAAAGCTCCTGAAGTGAAATTCTAAAAAAATATCTACACACAACTAAGTATTAAGAAGACCTCAAAATTGGGGTCTTTTTTTATGAAAGTTCAAAATTGGCATTAAAAAAAATTCTGCTAAACTAGTTATAAAAGAAAATCACCAAAGCTGAGCTTAAATTAGATTGCATTGTATTTTCTTTTGTAACTATTAAGTTTGATATGCTAGTTTTTTTAACCGTCATTGAGGAAATTTATAAGAATACATCACAAAATTTATTTTTTCTCCGTTTTTCTTTCCATATTCATCATAATGCTATTCATGTTTATTACGGGAACTGAACCGGAGGTATCCCACAAAGAAATATTACTTATAACTGGATAAATTTCTGAGTTTTTGTAGGGGAAATTGGAAATGTAGTTTTCTATGTATTCTTGTTTTTTTGTTTTGTTTGTAGAGTCTTTGGTTTGAGAAATTGCAATGCCACAAATTAGAAATGTAAGTGTTGACAAAATAGTTTTTGTTGTTTTCATGCTTTTATTTTTTTAATACCAAACTTCTGTTGTCCCCTTTAGATGAGGGATAAAGTAACCTCAGTTTCCCCCTTTGAAGGGGGATAAAGGGGGATGACCATTGTCTTCCAAGTTTTTTATCGAATTTTCTATTTCTAATCTTACATTTTCTATATCGTTTAGTACTTCTTCATCCTGAAATCTTAAAACGAAATAACCTAATTCCTTTAAACGATTTTCTTTTTGTATATCTTTTTCAATTACTTCTGTTAGTTGGTGAGAATATCCATCCGTTTCAATAATGAGGTGTAGAGATTTACAAAAGAAATCTGCAATAAAGTTTTCTATGGGTCTTTGCCTTAAAAATGGGTATCCCAGCATCTTTTTTTTTGATAACAATTCTGTCCATAATTTTATTTCGGCTTTTGTACTTTCATTTCTGTGTTTTCTTGCAAACGATTTTAGATTTTTATTGTAATGATTATTTAAGTTGTTCATTTAATTTTTTTCTTTTTTATCATCCCCCTTTATCCCCCTTCAAAGGGGGAATGAGATTCGTGCTAATTGTTTTTATTTACTATAATTGTTGTATTATTTCTCTGTTCACCAAAAACTAAACTCAAGCCATAGGTACCATTGGCAAGTTTAGTACTTAAATCTAAATTTTTAATACTTGTATATGGAGATACATATTCTCTATACACTTCTTTGCCTTGCATATCATATACATATAGCATCCCGCTTTTTGTTTGTGGCAAATACTCCATGCTAAACTTGCCAGAGCTTGGGTTGGGGAAAATTTGTAATTCTAAATCTTTGATTTTTAATTGTTGCAAACCAACACCAAGGGTATCGCAAGGGCTGCCTGGTTCTTGTTTTAGATCGTAGTTTATTGGGGTAGGGGTAGTTTGATCATTGTAGGTAGGAATATCGATAGAATGTTGCTGCAAATCGCATGCAATGCCTAATAAATCTGGATTATTTATAACGTGGAGTTTTCTGCCCAATTGTGCTGAAACACTCATATATATTTTACCATCAGGTGCAAGCCACATAAAACTAAAATAATACCCTGAACCAGTTTTTGTTCCAGCTCCATCATACACACCAATCAAGGTTTGCGATTCAAACACATCGGGTGCTTGCATATCAAATTGCCATATACTATCCGCAGAACCTATGTATAGAAATCTTGAATTGGGTGAAAAGGCAACAAGTCCGGCAAGATTATTTGTAATAAATTTCTGCCTATAATTTTCTAACTTTCCATTACAGCGATCAACATCATACAATCTTAATTGTTGACTTGCAATGTTAGAAAAGGCTGCATAATACTTGCCATTAGGTGAAATGCAAACCTGCGATGAAAAAGCTGTTGATGGGGCACTGGTTGAAATTTGAACTGGTATATGAACACTATCAGGTGTAACTAGAATGGAGTAAAATTTATCTTCATAAAAATGTCTTACAAATACCCACCAATCTCTGCCATTAGAGTGCCGAACACTTGTTATTTTGCCAATGGACAGTGTATCTGCAATAACAGCAATATTTTTTGCCACAATTTTTCCTGCACCATTTTCAGAGGAGGGGTCAATCTTTGAATAAAAAAGGTTTAAAGATATAGGTCTTCCGTAAAGGGGATGATTTAAATCTATACAAGTACTTCGGTTAGAATGAAACAAATATTGAGTATTACTACTATCAAAAGGCAAAAATAATGATTGAGATAAAAATATGTTTCCACCATTAAGAGTACCTGGGTCATCACCCCCTGGGCTTAAACCAAGTCCATTTATCAAAACCTCGTGGTTTTTATTGCAAACTGCTCCACCGTTGGTATAAACAAACCAATTGTCATCTTTGTCACTTAGGCCTGAAAAATTCCAGCTAAACCACATTTGCCTTGGATCATAGCTTACTATTCGTACATTGTTATTAAATTCTATTTTAGTTCCATTATTTGGAGCAGGTGGGTTTCCATATCCCATCAACCATTTGTTATTTTTAAATTGTGCAAAAGAAAAAGAGGCTATCAAAACAAAGAATAAAATCAATTTTGAGCGTTTCATGGTTTATTGCTTTATAAATTTTTTATTCAACATTATTTTGTCGTTAGAAAAAATAAAATAATTTAGTCCTTGTGGTATGTGTTTACTGTTTAGTTTATAGCTTCCTTTTGCATTGTTTACACTGTTTTGGTGTACAATTCTTCCAATAGAATCTATTATGGTTACTACTCCACTTGATTCCGTATAGTAATTTATTGTTATATGCTCCTTGTCTTTTTCAAGAACTGAGTCGATACTTAAAATACCTGTTTCAAATTCTCTATTTTCAATAAGTTTATTTAATGTAAGCATTTCTTCTGCAAAGGATATTTTTAAAGAATCGCTCAAATAGAAGTAGGGCTCGTACCTTGCAAGTTCAATACGATTTAAATCCAAGTATTTATATTCAGTGCCATAATAAGTACCTATTGCTTCTTCGCTTATTTTGTTTTTTGAATTTTGAACCCAAAAATTTCTGTCGGTTTGCATGTATTTCCTAAATTGTTCATAAGGCAACTGTTTTTTTACAGAATCAATTGTCCAAAACTGTACATTTTCCTTTTTAGGTATCTTAAATTCAAAACAGTCTTGAGCCTTGGTTAACTTATTTGCCATGATAACAAATATAAGTGACACTACTATTTTCAAACGAGTTTTTATCATATTATTTTTTCTGTTTTTCATCCCCCTTGCCAGCTTCAGTTTCGCTAATTACAATTACTGTATTGTTTGCACCAGATGATAATTTGCGAGGGTATTTCATAATTAATTTTGAATAAATTTAATCCTTTTAATTAAATCATCGCTAAAAACTCATCAAACAAATATTTGCTGTCGTTTGGGCCGGGAGCAGCTTCGGGGTGATGTTGAACACAAAAGATATTCTTTTCTTTTACTCTTAAACCTTCTATACTATTATCATTTAAATTTTGATGTGTGATTTGAATGTGAGGAAAATTTGCCAAATCATTTGCAGCTACTGCAAATCCATGATTTTGAGAAGTGATTTCGCTTTTGCCTGTGAGTAAATTTTTTACTGGGTGGTTTATTCCCCTGTGGCCGTTTTTCATTTTAAACGTTTGCAAGCCCAGTGCCAATGCAATAAGTTGGTGCCCCAAACAAATGCCAAATACAGGTTTGTTTAGCTCTATAATTTCTTTTATCAAAGCTATTGCATTGCTCATTGCTGCCGGGTCGCCGGGGCCATTAGAAATTAAATAGCCATTGGCATTGTATTCTTTTAATTGGTTTATGCTGGTATTGGCAGGAAAAACTCTAACATTTGCCCCTCTTTCTGTTAAACACCTTACGATGTTTTGCTTGGTTCCAAAATCAATTAATGCCACTTTGCCTGTAGAATTTTGGACTGTATAATCCACAAAATGTTTGCTTGTTACCTTAGAGGCCAGCTCTAATCCTTCCATAGATGGAGTATTGGCTAAAATCTTTTTAAGCTCATCTAATGAGCTAATTTCACTGGAAATAACGGCATTCATAGAGCCGTTTTTACGGATGTGTGATACTAAAAATCGGGTATCTATGCCTTCAATACCTACAACTGCATTTTCTACTAAATAATTCTGTAGAGATTTGTTGCTTAGGGGCCTGCTGTAATTGGTAGAAAAAGACTTACAAATTAAACCGGCGATGGTTGCGTTTGCACTTTCGCTTTCGTTGTCTACGGTGCCGTAGTTACCTATGTGAACGTTTGCCATAGTCATTAGCTGGCCGGTGTAAGAGAGGTCCGAAAAAATCTCTTGATACCCTGTCATGCCTGTATTAAAGCAAAGTTCACCAGATGAGGTTCCTATTGCTCCAATTGATTTTCCTTTAAAGAATGTGCCATCTTCTAGTAGAAGGTAAGCTGCTGGTTGTTTTGTAACACTCATATCAAAAAAAAAGGGATAAAGTATAAACTCTATCCCCTAATTAAATAATTATATATTTTTTTTAGTTCTCACTTTTTTCTTCGCTAGATTCTTCTGCATTAGTTGTGTCGGCTGCTTTAGGAGCTGCTTTTTTTGCACCACCTCTGGATCTTCTAGTAACTTTTTTATCAGCAGTAGCTTTTGTTTCTGAAGTGATAAATTCGTTGTAGTCTACCAATTCAATCATACACATTTCTGCATTGTCTCCAATTCTATTTCCAGTTTTTAATATTCTGGTGTATCCACCTGGGCGAGTAGCAACTTTAGCAGCTACATCTCTAAACAAAGCAGCAACAGCCTCTTTTTGTTTAAGGTAAGCAAATACAGTTCTTCTGCTGTGTGTAGAATCGTCTTTAGATTTAGTAATAAGTGGCTCTACATATTTGCGAAGCTCTTTTGCTTTTGCAACAGTAGTATTTATTCTTTTGTGAAGAATAAGAGAAGAAGCCATGTTTGCCAACATTGCTTTTCTGTGGGAAGTTGTTCTTCCTAGGTGATTGAATTTTTTTCCGTGTCTCATGATTTCTCTGTTTGCTGAAAATTAATAAATTAATCTTCGTCTATTCTGTATTTAGAAATGTTCATACCAAACTGAAGGTTTTTAGAGTGAACTAAGTCTTCTAATTCGGTAAGAGATTTTTTACCAAAATTTCTGAATTTTAAAAGGTCGGTTTTATTAAAAGCAACCAATTGACCTAATGTTTCTACATCTGCTGCTTTGAGGCAATTTAATGCTCTAACAGATAAGTCCATGTCGTACAATTTAGTTTTTAACAACTGACGCATGTGAAGGTATGCTTCGTCAAATTCTTCGTGACTTGCTTTTTCTTCGGTGTCAAGAGTAATCTTTTCATCGGAGAATAACATAAAGTGGTGAATAAGAATTTTAGCCGCTTCTTTTAATGCTTCTTTTGGATGAATTGAACCGTCTGTTCTGATGTCGAAAATAAGTTTTTCGTAGTCGGTTTTTTGTTCAACTCTGTAGTTTTCTATGCTGTATTTTACGTTTTTGATGGGAGTAAAAACTGCATCAATTGGTATAACACCAACTGTTTGGTTTGCATTTTTATTTTCCTCGGCAGGAATATAACCTCTGCCCTTTTCTACCATAACTTCAATTTTGAATTTGGTAGTTGGTTCTAAGTTACAAATTACATGGTCAGGGTTTAAAACTTGAAAACCTGACATTTGTCTTCCTAAATCACCTGCGGTGAAAGTAGTTTTTCCATTAACATTTAAAATTACTCTTTCAGATTCAAAACCTTCTATCTGTCTTTTAAACCTTACTTGTTTTAAGTTTAAAATTATTTCGGTAACGTCTTCTACAACGCCTTTGATGGTAGAAAACTCGTGGTCAACTCCTTCAATTTTCACTGAGGTAATTGCAAATCCTTCTAAAGAATTTAATAAAATTCTTCTTAAAGAATTTCCTATTGTAATACCATAACCCGGTTCTAGAGGACGAAACTCGAATGTTCCCTCCATTTCGGTGGAGTTTAACATTACAACCTTGTCTGGTTTTTGAAAAGCAAGAATACCCATTTTTGTATATTAAATTTAATTATTATCTTGAATAAAGTTCCACTATTAATTGTTCCTTGATGTTTTCTGGGATATCAATTCTTTGTGGTATAGAAATAAGTTTTCCGGTTAGGGTATTTGCATCCCATTCTAACCAAGGAAAAGCTTTGCGGTTTTGAGCTACAGAGGTAGTAATAGCTTCAAGAGATTTTGATTTTTCTCTTACTGCAATAACATCGCCTGGTTTAACAGAATAAGAAGGGATGTTCACTACTTTTCCGTTAACAGTAATATGACGGTGCCCAACCAATTGACGGGCTCCGTTTCTTGTAGGAGAAATACCTAAACGAAAAACAACATTGTCAAGTCTTACTTCAACCAACTGCATTAAAACTTCACCAGTTACACCGTGAGCTCTAGCGGCTCTGTCGAAAGTATTGGCAAACTGTTTTTCTAAAATACCATAAGTATATTTAGCTTTTTGCTTTTCAGATAACTGAATAGCATATTCAGATTGCTTCATTCTTTTTTTGGCTAACCCGTGCATTCCTGGAGGGTAGTTTTTCTTTTCTAAAGCCTTATCAGGTCCAAAGATTGGCTCTCTGAATCTTCTTGCAATTTTTGATTTGGGGCCTATATATCTTGCCATTTCTTAAAAAATATTAGTGTTAAAATTAAACCCTTCTTCTTTTTGGAGGGCGACAACCGTTGTGAGGTATTGGGGTAATATCTACAATTTCAGTAACCTCAATTCCTGCATTGTGAATGGTTCTAATTGCAGACTCTCTTCCTGCACCCGGACCTTTAACATAAACTTTAACTTTTCTTAAGCCGGCATCAAATGCAACTTTAGAACAGTCTGTTGCAGCTAGTTGGGCAGCGTAAGGAGTGTTTTTCTTAGAACCTTTAAAACCCATTTTACCAGCAGAAGCCCAAGAAATTGCTTCGCCACTGTGGTTGGTAAGGGTGATGATGATGTTGTTGAAGGTAGCATTAATATGAGCTTCACCAGAAGCTTCAACTTTTACCACTCTTTTCTTCGTTACTTTAGCAGCAGCCGAATTTTGTTGTTTTGCCATTAAATTAAAATAAATTAATTATTATTTAGTTGCTTTTTTCTTGTTTGCAACTGTTTTCTTTTTACCTTTTCTAGTTCTTGCATTGTTTTTGGTAGTTTGCCCTCTAACAGGCAAACCACTGCGGTGTCTTACACCTCTATAGCAACCAATGTCCATCAATCTTTTTATGCTCAACTGTACTTCAGAACGCAAAGAGCCTTCAACTTTAACATTGTCAGTTATAAAACCTCTAATTTTGTTCAGTTGATCATCGTTCCAATCTGTTACTTTAGCGTTCCAGTCAACACCTGCTTCGTTAAGTATTTTTTGAGCGGTGCTTCTTCCAATACCATAAATGTATGTAAGGGCTATTTCGCCTCTTTTGTTTTTAGGAATGTCTATACCAGCAATTCTTGCCATAATTTTCTATAAATTAAATATTAACCTTGACGTTGTTTGAATTTAGGATTCTTTTTGTTTATCACGTACAAACGTCCTTTTCTGCGTACTATTTTGCAATCTACGCTGCGTTTTTTGATGGATGATCTGACTTTCATTGTTATACCTTTTTAAAAAAGTGTGCGAAGTTAAAAATTTTTTTTAATTATTCTTATTTATATCTGAAAGAAATTCTTCCTTTTGTTAAATCATAAGGACTCATTTCTACTTTTACTTTATCACCGGGAAGAATTTTTATATAATTCATCCTCATTTTGCCTGAAATATGAGCAGTAATTACGTGTCCATTTTCCAACTCAACTCTAAACATGGCATTTGACAATGCCTCGATTATTGTTCCGTCTTGTTCAATGGAAGACTGTTTAGCCATACTTCTTTGTTAGTTTTTTCTTTTTATTTATTAATTACTTTTTCTATTTCCTCAAAACTTGATAAAACATCAACTCCATTTGATGTAACTGCCACCGTGTGTTCAAAATGTGCAGATACTTTTCTGTCTTGTGTTCTAATTGTCCAACCATCATTTTCGTGCACTACATTTTTTGTTCCCATGTTAATCATTGGTTCAATTGCTATTACCAATCCTTCCAAGATTTTTTGCCCTCTGCCTTGTTTCCCAAAATTTGGAACTTCTGGCTTTTCGTGCAAATCTTTTCCCAAGCCATGCCCAACCAATTCTCTTACTACTCCGTATCCATTGGCTTCGGCGTGTTGTTGAACCGCAAAAGATACGTCTCCAATTCTGTTGCCTACTTTTACTTTTTCTATTCCCTTTAGCAGCGATTCCAAGGTAACAGCAAGTAATTTTCTTTTGTCTTCGCCCACCTCTCCAACTGCAAATGAATAAGCAGAGTCGCCATGAAAACCGTTTTTAAAAACTCCACAGTCAACAGAAATAATGTCTCCTTCTTTAATAACATATTTAGAAGGAATACCGTGAACAACTACATCGTTTACAGATATACACAAGCTGTTAGGGAAACCGCTGTAGCCTAAAAATGAGGGCTTAGCATTATGGTCCTTAATGAACTGCTCGGCAATTGAATCTAACTGAAGTGTTGTTACACCTGGTTTTATTGATTTTGCAACTTCTGCAATTGTTTTTCCTACAAGTAAAGAACTTTCTCTAATGAGTTCAATTTCCTCTTTGGTTTTGTAGTATATCATACTAAACCAAAAAGTATTATCCTGCGTAACTAACTGCTGAGTTAGCTACATTTCTTCCTTTTATTCTACCAGTCTTCATTAATCCGTCATAGTGTCTCATCAACAAATGACTTTCTATTTGCTGCAAGGTATCTAAAACAACACCTACCAAAATTAGTAAAGAAGTTCCACCATAGAAGTGAGCAAACTGAGCGTTTATTCCTGCTTTGGTTGCAAATGCTGGCAAAATTGCCACAAATGCTAAGAATATTGAGCCCGGTAATGTTATTCTGCTCATCACATTATCAATAAACTCTGCTGTTTTTTTGCCGGGTTTAACGCCGGGAATAAAACCACCGTTTCTCTTCATGTCATCGGCCATTTGATTTGGATTGATGGTGATAGCCGTGTAGAAATAAGTAAACACAATTATTAATAAGGCAAAAGTAAAATTATGCCAAAAGCCTGTGTAATCGCTAAAAGTTGCTACAAATCCGCTCATTGATTCTGATTGAGCAAAACCTGCAATAGTTAATGGAATAAACATAATTGCTTGAGCAAAGATTATTGGCATAACCCCTGCAGCATTCACTTTTAAAGGTATATACTGACGAACTCCACCGTATTGCTTGTTTCCAACAATTTTCTTTGCAAATTGAACAGGAATTTTTCTCGTTCCTTGAACCAATAAGATGGATACCACAATAATCAAGAAAAGTACAACTAATTCAATCAGTAATATTACTAATCCACCACCTTGGTTTTCTAGTCTAGCAACAAATTCTTGTATAAATGCTACTGGAAGATTTGCGATAATACCAATCATGATGATTAATGAAATACCGTTTCCAATACCTCTGTCGGTGATTTTCTCTCCTAACCACATAATGAACATAGTTCCTGCAGTAAGAATAATCATTGAAGAAAGCCAAAACATAGAAATGTTTTCGTTTATGGCTTCTTTAGGTATTTGAGAAGCAATATAACCCGGTGCTTGCAACAAGGTAACTACAACGGTTAACATTCTTGTGTATTGGTTAATTTTTTTCCTGCCACTGTCGCCTTCTCTTTGAAGTCTTTGAAAATGTGGAACAGCCATTCCTAACAATTGCATTACAATTGAAGCAGAAATGTAGGGCATAATACCTAATGCAAAAATGGAAGCACGAGAAAATGCACCACCTGCAAAAATGTTAATTAAACCGGCCAATCCTTCTGGATCGCCTTTTAGTTGCTCAAGGGCAACTGAATCAACACCAGGTAAGGTTACAAAAGAACCTAACCTATAAATTAGCAGAAAACCTAAGGTGTTTAGAATTCTAATCCTAAGGTCTTCGATACTAAAAATATTTTTTATTGTTTGAATAAAATTCTTCATAGAAGATTAAATCACAGTGTTGTGGCAGAGCCACCTAAAGTTTCTATTGCGTTTTTTGCTGTTTGAGAAAAAGCGTGAGCTGTAACTTCAACTTTTGCTTTTAGTTCTCCCCTGCCTAAAATTTTAACCAGGTCTTTTTTTGAAGCCAATCCATTTTCAACCAATACTAGGTGATCAATTTTGGAAATATTTTTTGCTTCAACTAGTTTTTGAATTGCATCAAGATTAATTCCATTGTATTCAACTCTGTTTATGTTTTTGAATCCAAATTTTGGAACACGTCTTTGCAAAGGCATTTGACCTCCTTCAAATCCTACTTTTGAAGAGTAGCCTGATCTTGATTTAGCACCTTTGTGACCTCTTGTTGAAGTGCCACCTCTACCTGAACCTTGACCACGGCCAATTCTTTTTCTGTTTTTTGTTGAGCCTTCAGCAGGCTTTAAACTATTTAAATCCATTTTATTATTCTAATATGGTTACCAAATGACTAATTTTCTTTATCATTCCCTCAACTGCTGGCGATTTAGTTACTTCAATTACTTGGTTCATTTTTGAAAAACCAAGAGCTTTTAAAGTACGTTTTTGCCTTTCGGGTCTGTCTATTCCACTTTTAACTTGTTTAATTTTTATCTTTTCCATAATTTCTGGTATTAACCGTTAAATACTCTGTCTAAAGAAATTCCTCTTTGTTGAGAAATAGCAATAGCATCTCTCATTTGTTCTAAAGCATCTATAGTTGCTTTAACAACGTTGTGTGGGTTAGAAGAGCCTTTTGATTTGGCCAATACATCTGTTACACCAACGCTTTCTAAAACAGCTCTCATTGCACCACCTGCAATTACACCAGTACCATGAGCAGCAGGCTTAAGGAAAACTCTAGCTCCACCGTATCTTCCGTATTGTTCGTGAGGAACAGTACCATGAAGAATTGGTACTTTAATCATGTTTTTCTTTGCATCTTCAATGCCTTTTGATATTGCGTCGGTTACTTCTTTTGCTTTACCTAAACCGTATCCAACAACTCCCTTTTCGTTTCCTACTACAACAATTGCAGAGAAACTAAAAGTTCTTCCTCCTTTGGTTACTTTGGTAACTCTTTGTACCGAAACTAATTTATCTTTAAGTTCAATATCGCTTGACCTTACTTTTTTTGAATTTACTGACATGTTTTAAATTTTCTGATTAAAATTGTAATCCACCTTCTCTTGCTGCTTCTGCTAAAGCCTTTACTCTACCGTGATACAAGTATCCGTTTCTGTCGAATCTTACGCTAGTGATTTTTTCTGCAAGCGCTTTTTCTGCTACTAATTTACCAACCAGTTGAGCTTGTTCAATTTTTGTTACTTTTTTTCCTGCAATGTCTGCAATTTTTGAGCTTGCTGCAACTATTGTTTTTCCAGCAACATCGTCTATTAATTGGACGTAAATTTGTTTATTACTTCTAAAAACAGACATTCTTGGAGCTCCGGCATCACCGGTAACTACCTTACGAATTCTTTTCTTAATTCGTGTTCTTCTATATTCTTTTGTTATAGCCATGACAATTACTTTTATAAATTATTTACCAGCAGACTTACCAGCTTTTCTGCGAAGAACTTCTCCCGCAAACTTAATACCTTTTCCTTTGTAAGGCTCAGGTGGACGGAAGCTTCTTATTTTTGCAGCAACTTGTCCAAGCAATTCATTGTCAATTGCCTTTAAGATGATGGTTGGGTTTTTACCTCTTTCTGTTTTAGTTTCTATTTTTATCTCTTTTGGCAATTCAAATGCAACGTTGTGAGAGAAACCTAAAGTTAATTCTAACAAGTTTCCTGTGTTTGCAGCTCTATACCCTACACCTACTAATTCTTGTTCAGTAGAAAATCCTTCAGAAACACCTTTTACCATGTTTGCAATAAGCGCTCTTGAAAGACCATGTAGTGCTTTGTGATGTTTTTGTTCTGAAGCTCTTGCTACAGTTACAATACCATCTTCTATTGTTACCGAAATACCTTCGGATAAAGTTCTGTTTAATTCTCCTAGCGGACCTTTAACTTTTACAGTTTGTCCGGCTGTACTTACATCAACACCTTTGGGTAGAGATAAGGGAAGTTTTCCGATTCTTGACATAATTTCCTCCTTTTAAATTAAGATATGTAACAAATTACTTCTCCACCAACTTTTTGAGCCTTAGCTTCCTTGTCGGTCATTACACCTTTAGAAGTGGAAATGATGGCAATTCCAAGACCGTTTAATACTCTTGGCATAGTATCCACACCAGTGTATCTTCTTAAACCTGGGCGGCTAACCCTTCTTAAGTCTTTAATTGCACTTAGTTTAGTTACTGGGTTAAATTTCAACGCCACTTTAATAACTCCTTGTTTAGCGTCTTCTTCGAATTTGTAGTTAAGGATGTATCCTTTTTCGAAAAGAATTTTAGTGATTTCCTTTTTCATTTTTGAAGCAGGAACTTCCACCATTTTGTGATTTGCCTTTATAGCATTTCTTAACCTTGTTAGGTAGTCTGAGATAGGATCAGTCATTGTGATTGTTTTTCAATCGATATCCGATTAGTTTATATTGTGTTTATTATTTTTTACCAGCTTGATTTGGTTACGCCCGGAATTTTTCCGTTCAATGCCAATTCTCTGAATGTGTTTCTAGATACACCAAAAATTTTCATGTATCCTCTTGGTCTTCCCGTGATTTTACATCTACTTCTCATTCTGTTAGGAGAAGAATTTCGTGGTAGTTTTTGCAAACCTACAGAATCTCCAGCTTCTTTAAGAGCTTTACGTTTTTCTGCATATCTTGCAACCATCGCAGCCCTTTTTACCTCGCGGGCTTTCATTGATTCTTTAGCCATATTTTTGCTATTTAGTTTCTTTAGTTTTTCTTAAATGGTACTCCAAATTCTCTTAATAATGAAAACGCTTCTGCATCAGACTTTGCTGAAGTAACAAAAGTTATGTCCATACCTAGAATTTTGTTTACTTTATCTATTGATATTTCTGGGAAGATAATTTGTTCGGTTACACCCAAAGTATAATTACCTTTTCCGTCGAATGACTTATTATTTACGCCTCTAAAATCACGAATTCTTGGAAGAGCAACTGCAATTAGTCTGTCTAAAAATTCATACATCTTATCTCCTCTTAATGTAACTTTAGCTCCGATAGGAACATTTTTTCTTAATTTGAAGTTGGAGATATCTTTTTTAGATTTTGTAGATACTGCTTTTTGACCAGAGATGGTAGTCATTTCAACAAGAGCAGTGTCGATAATTTTTTTATCGGCAACAGCAATACCAAGACCCTGGTTGAGGCAAATTTTTTCTAATTTAGGAACTTGCATTGAGCTTTTGTATTGAAACTCCTTTTGAAGGTTTGCAATAATTTCGGCTCTGTATTTTAACTTAAGCCTAGGTTGTACGTTTTTTGTTTCCATTTTATTTAGCGCAGGTTAGCAATGGCCATCCTACATTTATTAGTTATTTACTTTATTACTGCTTGAGATTTTTTTGCAACTCTTACGCTTTTGCCCTCAACTATTTTTCTTCCTACTTTGGTTGGTTTACCATTGTCTAAAAGCATAAGATTTGAAATGTGTATAGAAGATGCTATTTCCACAACTCCTCCTTGAGGATATTTTGCAGATGGTTTTGAGTGCTTTTTTACCATGTTCACACCCTCAACAAAAGCTCTAGTAGATTCTTTGTCTATTTCAACAATTTTTCCTTGTTTTCCTTTTTGGTCTCCTGCAATTACAATTACAGTATCTCCCTTTTTTAATTTTAGCTTTATGGCCATAATAATAATTTTTAAAGTACTTCTGGAGCTAATGAAACTATTTTCATGAATTGTTTTTCACGCAGTTCACGAGCAACCGGTCCAAAAATACGAGTTCCTCTAATTTCGTCTGTATTGTTTAATAGAACAACAGCATTGTCGTCAAAACGAATGTAAGAACCATCGGCTCTTCTCACTTCTTTTTTAGTTCTAACTATAACTGCTTTGGAAACAGATCCTTTTTTAACGTTTCCTGAAGGCAAAGCATGTTTTACTGCCACCACTATTTTATCGCCTACAGAAGCATAACGACGCTTAGTTCCACCTAGAACTCTTATACACAAAACTTCTTTTGCACCGCTGTTATCTGCTACTGTTAGCCTTGATTCTTGTTGTATCACTGTTTAATGATTAAAATGTTATTATTTAGCCTTTTCAACTACTTCTACTAATCTCCAGTTTTTTCTTTTACTAAGAGGTCTAGTTTCCATTATTTTTACGGTATCTCCAATGCTGCACTCATTTTTTTCGTCGTGAGCAACAAATTTAGAGGTAAGTTTCAAGAACTTTCCGTATTTCTCGTGTTTTACTTTTCTTTCAACTGCAACAACAATAGACTTTTCCATTTTATTGCTAGTAACAACACCGATTCTCTCTTTTCTAAAATTCCTTTCTTCCATTTGATTAGGATTTTCTTTGATTTAAAATTGTTTTTAATCTAGCAATAACTCTTCTTGCCATTCTAATTTTAGTTGGGTTTTCGAGAGGAGAAATTCCGTGATTAAGTTTCATTTTTGACAATTGTCCTTTTTCCTCGGCAATTCTTTTGCTAAGTTCTTCGGTGGACAATTCTCTGATATCTATTGACTTCATATTTTTATTCTTGTTTGTTATGCAACTTCAGAGACATAATCTCTTCTTACAATAAATTTTGTGGTAATTGGTAATTTTTGGGCAGCTAATCTCAAAGCTTCTTTAGCAGTTTCGATTGGAACGCCATCTGCTTCAAAAATAATTCTTCCTGGTTTAACTACTGCCACCCAATATTCTGGAGCACCTTTACCTTTACCCATACGTACCTCAGCAGGTTTTTTGGTAATTGGCTTATCAGGGAAAACTCTGATCCAAATTTGTCCCTCTCTTTTCATAAACCTTGTAACGGCAACCCTTGCAGCTTCAATTTGTCTTGAAGTTAACCAGCAAGTAGCTTCAGCTTTTATAGCAAATGATCCAAAGGCAATTTGGTTGCCTCTCATGGCATTGCCCTTAGCTTTCATTTTATGCTGTTTTCTATATTTTGTTCTTTTTGGTTGTAACATAACTCAATAATATTGTATCAATTAAGATTTCTGTTGTGGTTTTCTTTTATTTCCGCCTGCAGCAGGACCTCTTCCGCCTCTATTTCCTCCACTTGGGCGTTCGCCTCTTCCGCCACCTTGTGTGTTTTCTTTTGCACCGTTTGCATTAAATGCTGTAGAGTAGCCAATGTTTGGAGATAAATCTCTTTTTCCATAAACTTCTCCTTTGCAAATCCAAACTTTTATACCAATTCTACCATAAGTGGTATGAGCTTCTGCGTTGGCATAATCTATATCAGCTCTAAAGGTATGAAGAGGAGTTCTTCCTTCTTTGTAGTGCTCGGTTCTTGCCATTTCTGCACCACCAAGTCTTCCTCCAATAGAAACCTTAATACCTTCGGCCCCCATTCTGATAGCTGAGGCAATAGATGTTTTGATGGCTCTTCTGAAAGAAATTCTACCTTCTATTTGTCTTGCAATTGAGTCAGCAACAAGCACTGCATCAGTTTCTGGACGTTTAATCTCAAAAATGTTTATTTGGACATCTTTTTTAGTAATTTTCTTTAATTCCTCTTTAAGTTTATCCACTTCTTTACCACCTTTACCAATAATAATACCTGGTCTGGCAGTGTTTATAGTTACAGTGATAAGCTTTAAAGTTCGTTCAATTACAATTTTTGAAATGCCACCTTTGGCTAACCTAGCCATTAAGTAGTTTCTGATTTTGTAATCTTCAACCAATTTATCTGCATAATTTTTTCCACCATACCAGTTGGAGTCCCATCCCCTGATGATTCCTAATCTTGTACTTATCGGATTGGCTTTTTGTCCCATCGGAAGTTTTTATCTTTTAATTAATTAATTTTGCTATCTACTGTTAATGTAACGTGATTAGAACGCTTTCTAATTCTATATCCTCTCCCTTGTGGCGCAGTTCTTAATCTCTTTAATTGGAATCCGCTATCTACAAAAATTGTTTTAACAATTAAGTTAGCGTCTTCTACCCTTTTGCCTTCATTTTTTGCTTGCCAATTAGAAATGGCGCTAAGCAACAGTTTTTCTATTCTGTTTGAAGCTTCTTTAGGATTGTATTTTAATATTTGTAAAGCTTTTTCAACTTGCATTCCTCTAACTAAATCGGCAACCAATCTCATTTTTCTTGGAGAAGTTGGACAATTTTTAAGTTTTGCAAAACTGATTTGCTTATTTTCTTCTTTTCTGCTATCGGCAGATTCTCTTTTTCTTACGCCCATGACTAGTAGCTTATACTATTGTGGTTAATTACTTTTTATTTTTGTTACCGGCATGTCCTCTAAAGTTTCTTGTAGGAGCAAACTCCCCAAGCTTATGACCTACCATATTTTCTGTTACGTAAACGGGAATAAATTTATTACCGTTGTGCACTGCAAGTGTTTGTCCTACGAAATCAGGAATAATCATTGATTTTCTGGACCAGGTTTTAATTGCTTGCTTTTTTCCTGAAGCAACCATATTAGTAACCTTTTTTTCTAGTTTAAAGTCCACAAAAGGACCTTTTTTTAATGAACGAGCCATCTATATATCAATTATTATTTTTTCCTTTTTTCGATTATGTATCTGTTAGAACTTTTCTTAAGAGTTCTTGTTTTGTATCCTTTTGCTGGCACACCATTTCTAGATCTTGGGTGACCT
This sequence comes from Bacteroidota bacterium, assembly GCA_037131955.1. Classification (GTDB taxonomy): domain Bacteria; phylum Bacteroidota; class Bacteroidia; order UBA4408; family UBA4408; genus CAIMMJ01. Next base: position 6,541 of record JBAXQC010000007.1, on the reverse strand, counting down.
CCAGAGGCTCTACCTTCTCCACCACCCATTGGATGATCTACAGGATTCATTGCAACTGGACGAGTTCTTGGTCTCTTGCCCATCCAACGAGTTCTACCTGCTTTACCAGATACCTCTAAGTTATGGTCGGGATTAGAAACAGAACCAATGGTTGCTTTGCAAGTAGTTAAAATTAATCTAGTTTCACCAGAAGGCATTTTTATTACAGCGTATTTTCCGTCTCTTGCAGCTAATTGTGCATAGCTTCCGGCACTTCTAGCAATAGAGGCACCTTGACCCGGACGTAATTCTATGTTGTGAATGATTGTTCCTAATGGAATCTCGGAAAGAAATAATGTATTCCCTACATCAGGTGTAGCACCAGTACCGGATAAGATTGTTTGACCAACTTTAATTCCATTTGGAGCAACGATGTATCTTTTTTCTCCGTCTTTGTAGAATACTAAAGAAATTCTTGCGGAACGATTTGGATCGTACTCGATTGACTTAACGGTAGCAGGGATACCATCTTTGTCTCTTTTGAAATCGATGAAACGATAATTTTGTTTGTGACCACCACCGATATATCGCATGGTCATTTTTCCAGAGTTATTTCTTCCTCCAGATCTTTTTGCACCTGCAAGTAATGACTTTTCAGGCACATTAGTGGTTATTTCACTATAGTCGCTAACGAGTTTGAATCGTTGCGACGGTGTCAACGGTCTAAGTTTTTTAAGTCCCATTTTTAATTTTCAGCTGATAGGCTACCCAGCTATAGTTTAGTTAATAAATATTTTAAATGTTGTTATACAAATCTATCGACTCGCCCTTCTTTAAGGTAACAACTGCTTTTCTGTGTCTGTTTGCAATACCCGAAACAATTCCGTTTTTGGTATTTCTAGATTTAAATTTACCGATGTAGTTTTGTGTGTTTACTGCTTCTACTGTAACACCATATGTTTTTTCTACGGCTTCTTTAATCTGTAATTTATTTGCACCTCTTGCTACAACAAAACCATAACGATTTAATTTCTCGGTAAGCTTGTTCATTTTTTCGGTAATTACCGGCTTAATTAAGATATTCATTGTTCAGTTTTAGTTTAAAAGGTTTTCAATTTCTTTTACCGAACCTTCAGTTATTATCAGATTTTGTGCGTTTAACACATCATAAGTATTTAACTGAGAAGCACTTACCACTGTGGTGTTGCTTAAATTTCGGGAGGACAAATATACGTTTTTAGTTGAATTAGCAAGTACTAAAAGTGTTTTTTTCTCAGAAAGTTGAAGATTTTTTATTAATTGGATGTAATTTTTTGTTTTTGGAGACTCAAAATCAAAATCCTCTAAGCATAAAATGCTGTTATTCTGTGCTTTGTATGAAAGAGCTGATCTCCTGGCTAAATCTTTAACTTTTTTATTTATTTTAAAACTATAATCTCTTGGCACTGGTCCAAAAATTCTACCACCACCTACAATTGTACCCGATTTTCTACTTCCTGCTCTTGCTCCTCCGGTTCCTTTTTGTTTTTTTAGTTTTCTTGTAGAAAATGCAACTTCGTTTCTTTGCTTGCTTTTGTGCGTTCCTTGGCGTTTGTTTGCCATAATGGATTTAACATCCAAATAAATAGCATGATCGTTTGGAGAAATTCCAAAGATATCTTTTGCAAGGTTTACTTTCTTAGAGGTACTTTTCCCCTCTTTATTCATTACTACCAATTCCATATTATTTCTCAATTAAAATGTAAGAACCTTTAGCACCTGGGATTGACCCTTTAACCACGATTAAGTTTTGGTCGCTAAATATTTTAACTATTTGAAGATTTTGTACTTTTACTCTGTCTCCGCCCATTCTACCAGCCATTCTCATGCCTTTGAATACTCTTGAAGGCCAAGAAGATGCACCTAATGAACCTGGAGCTCTAAGACGATTGTGCTGTCCGTGAGTTTGACCACCTACACCGGCAAAGTTGTGACGCTTTACAACACCTTGAAAACCTTTACCTTTAGATGTACCGATAACATCCACAAATTCGCCTTCAGCAAAAATATCAGCTTTTACTTCTGATCCAGTCTTAAGTTCTTTGTTGAAATTATCAAATTCAACTACTTTTCTTTTTGGAGTAACACCTGCTTTTTTAAAGTGACCTTTTAAAGCGTTCGTGGTGTGTTTGTCTTTTTTATCATCAAAACCCAATTGTAGTGCTTCGTAGCCATCAATTTCCTGTGTTTTTACTTGTGTAACTACACAAGGACCGGCTTCTATGACACTGCAAGGTATCTGTTTTCCGGCTTCGTCGAAAATGGATGTCATTCCGACTTTTTTTCCTATTATTCCTGCCATTTTTATTTGTTTTAACCCTTAACCTCTAGTTAAAGAGGGATCGGCTTTTATTAATTTAATTAACTAAACTTTTATTTCTACTTCTACTCCGCTTGGTAATTCCAACTTCATCAAAGCATCTACTGTTTTTGATGTAGAGCTGTAGATATCTAACAATCTTTTGTATGAGCAAAGTTGAAATTGTTCTCTAGCTTTTTTGTTTACGTGTGGTGACCTTAATACAGTGAAAATCTTTTTGTTGGTTGGTAATGGAATTGGACCATTAACAATTGCACCTGTAGATTTTACAGTTTTTACGATTTTCTCGGCAGATTTGTCTACCAGATTGAAGTCGTATGACTTTAACTTAATTCTTATTTTTTGGCTCATTTTTAAAGAACGTAGCTGGTTTATATTAGATTATACTTTTTCTGTTTTACCTTTTGACTTAGCAATTACTTCTTCGGCAATGTTTCTTGGAGCCTCAGAATAGTGAGAGAATTCCATAGAAGACGAAGCTCTTCCTGATGTAATTGTTCTTAGTGTTGTAACATATCCAAACATTTCGGAAAGTGGAACTTTAGCTTTAATAACTTGTGAACCAGCTTTTGAGTCCATTCCCTCAATTTGACCTCTTCTTTTGTTTAAATCTCCTACTACATCACCCATGTTTTGCTCTGGTGTAAGAACCTCAATTTTCATGATTGGTTCTAACAAGCTAGGTTTTGCTTTAGGACATGCTTCTCTGTATGCTGTTTTGGCACAGATTTCGAATGAAAGAGAATCTGAATCCACAGCGTGGTATGAACCGTCTATTAATCTTACTTTTAATGTTTGAAGCGGGAAGCCGGCCATTACACCATTTACCATGGATGTTCTGAATCCTTTCTCTACCGATGGAATGTATTCTCTTGGAATGTTACCACCTACTACTTCGTTTACGAACTGAAGACCACCATTTTTTGCATCTGGAACAAAATCTTCGTCAACAGGAGACAAGAAAAACTTGATGTCGGCAAATTTACCTCTACCACCTGTTTGTTTCTTGTAAACTTCTCTGTGCTCTATTGTTCCGTTGATAGATTCTTTGTAGTTTACTTGAGGTGCACCTTGGTTAACCTCCACTTTAAATTCTCTTCTTAATCTATCTACAATAATTTCTAAGTGAAGCTCGCCCATTCCGCTGATTACAGTTTGACCTGTTTCTTCGTCAGTTTTTACACGGAAAGTAGGATCTTCTTCAGATAATTTACCTAAAGCTACACCTAATTTATCCATGTCGGCCTGAGTTTTAGGCTCAATAGCTAAACCAATAACCGGCTCAGGGAAATTCATTGCTTCAAGAACGATTGGGTTCTTTTCGTCGCAAAGAGTATCTCCTGTTCTTATATCTTTAAAACCAACAGCTGCTCCAATGTCACCAGCCTCTATATAATCTATTGAATTCTGTTTGTTGGCATGCATTTGGAAGATACGAGAAATTCTTTCTTTGTTTCCGCTTCTTGTATTTAATACATACGAACCAGCATCTAATCTTCCTGAATAAGCACGGAAGAAACACAAACGACCTACAAATGGATCGGTTGCAATTTTAAATGCAAGAGCTGTAAATGGCTCTGTTACATCTGGACGACGAACAACTTCTACACCTGTATCGGGGTTGGTACCTGTTATGTTATTTTTATCTAGTGGACTTGGCATTAATTCCATTACCAAATCTAACATGGTTTGAACACCCTTATTTTTGAAAGATGAGCCGCAAACCATTGGAACTACTTTGTTGTGGATGCAAGCTTGACGAAGTGCAGCAAGAACCTCAGCTTCTGTGATTGAATCGGGATTTTCGAAAAATTTCTCCATTAATGATTCATCAAACTCAGCAATAGCTTCTAACAACTGTCCTCTCCAGTAAGCAACTTCTTCTAGCATATCAGCCGGAATAGGAACTTCTTTAAAGGTCATTCCTTTGTCTTCTTCGTTCCATACAATTCCACGGTTGTTGATTAAGTCTACAACACCCATAAAATTTTCTTCGGCACCAATTGGCAGTTGAAGCGGAAGTGGATTGCCACCCAAGACTTCTTTTACTTGTTTAACTACGTTTAGAAAATCTGCACCTGAACGGTCCATTTTGTTTACGAAACCAATTCTGGTAACATTGTAGTTATTGGCTAATCTCCAGTTTGTTTCTGATTGAGGCTCAACACCGTCAACAGCAGAAAATAAGAAAACCAATCCATCCAATACTCTTAATGAACGGTTTACTTCAACTGTAAAGTCAACGTGACCGGGAGTATCAATGATATTGATTTTGTATTTGTTGTCTCTGTAATTCCAAAAACAGGTAGTGGCAGCAGAAGTAATTGTTATACCTCTTTCTTGCTCCTGAACCATCCAATCCATAGTAGCAGCACCATCATGTACCTCACCAATTTTGTGATTTACACCTGTATAATAAAGTATTCTTTCGGTAGTTGTTGTTTTACCTGCATCAATGTGAGCAGCAATACCGATATTTCTTGTATATTTTAAATCGTGAGCCATTTTTATTTTTAGAACCTAAAGTGTGAAAATGCTTTGTTTGCCTCGGCCATTTTGTGAGTATCTTCTTTCTTTTTGTATGCAGAGCCTTCTTCTTTTGCAGCAGCAACAATTTCGCTGGCTAGTTTAGCTGCCATAGATTTTTCGTTTCTTTTGCGAGAATATAAAATCATCCAACGAATACCCACTGCAATTTTTCTTTCTGGACGCACTTCCATAGGAATTTGGAAAGTTGCCCCTCCTACTCTTCTACTTTTTACCTCAACAGTTGGAGAAACGTTTGCAAGAGCTTTCTTGAATGTTTCAAGACCATCTTCTTGTGTTTTTTCTGAAACGATAGCTAAAGCATCGTAAAAAATATCGTAAGCGATACCTTTTTTGCCGTCGTACATTAAATTGTTTACAAACCTGGTAACGAGTGTATCGTTAAATTTAGGGTCTGGTAATAAAATTCTTTTCTTGGGTGAGCCTTTTCTCATTGTATTATATTGTAATGATCAAAAATTATTTCTTTTTAGCTGGAGCCGGTTGTCCTGGCTTAGGGCGTTTTGCGCCGTATTTAGAACGTCTTTGTTTTCTACCGTCAACACCTGAAGTATCTAAAGCACCTCTAACGATATGGTAACGAACTCCTGGAAGATCTTTTACCCTACCACCACGGATAAGCACAATAGAGTGTTCTTGCAGATTGTGACCTTCGCCGGGGATGTAAGCATTTACTTCCTTGGTGTTGGTAAGTCTAACCCTGGCAACTTTTCTCATTGCAGAATTTGGTTTTTTTGGGGTAGTAGTGTAAACTCTTACGCAAACACCTCTACGTTGAGGGCATGAATCCAAAGCGGCTGATTTACTTTTGTTCTCCAGCTTTTGGCGGCCTTTTCTAACTAATTGTTGTATTGTAGGCATCTTCTAATTAAGTGATTTTGTGTTAATTAACCCTTTTTAGTCTATTTTTAGGGGTTGCAAAGGTAATAATTATTTATAAAAATGCAATAAGGAGCAAATATTTTTGAATAAAAAGTGAAAGTTTTTTTGAATTTGAGGAAAAAATGCATTTAAACATGATAAAACTGCAAACTTATTTTGAGCTTTTTATTGTTGAGTGATTAAAGCTATGCCACAAAGTTTCACAAAATTCCACAAAGGGACACAAAGATAAGATGGCAGTATTGGAAATTAGTTTTTTTTCAATTAAGAAACAATGTTGAAAATTTCCGTGTTGAAATTTAGGGTATTGAAATCACAGACTTCTTTTTATTCTTTCTTTAAGTCTGAATATTCAAAGGAACAATGAAAGTTCTTTTTAAATAGAGTGAAAAATGCAGTTAAACATGATAAAACGGCAAACTTATTTTGAGGTTTTTATTGGTGAGTGGTTAAAGCTATGCCACAAAGTTTCACAAAATTCCACAAAGGGACACAAAGATAAGATGGCAGTATTGGAAATTAGTTTTTTTTCATTTAAGAAACCATGTTGAAAACTTCCATGTTGGAATTTAGGGTATTGAAGTCATAGACTTCTTTTTATTCTTTCTTTAAGTCTGAATATTCAAAGGAACAATGAAAGTTCTTTTTAAATAGAGTGAAAAATGCAGTTAAACATGATAAAACGGCAAACTTATTTTGAGGTTTTTATTGGTGAGTGGTTAAAGCTATGCCACAAAGTTTCACAAAATTCCACAAAGGGACACAAAGATAAGA
>JBAXQC010000006.1:0-72942 GCA_037131955.1 Bacteroidota bacterium | reverse complement strand
ATACGAGGCTTGCTCAAAAGTTACGTTTATAGAATCTTTTGCTGTGCAGTTGTTGGTATCTTGCACTTGCACAACATAAGTATTGCTTTGTTTGGCAATTATGCTTGCAGTGGTGTCTTGTGTGTTCCAATAATAGCTTGTAAAATTTCCTGCGTTTAGGCTTAAAGTTTGCCCAATGCAAAGGCTAGTATCTTGGCCAAGGTTTAGTTGGGGTGCCGGGAAAACAAACAAATTTATTGTATCTGTCCTTAAACCACATTGGCTATTGCTGATTGCCCAAATTGTGCCGGGTTGGTTTGTAGCAATAGTTTGGGTAGTATCTCCGGTGCTCCATAAATAATTATTTAAAAAAGGATTGTTGATGCTTAAATTGGTGCTGATGCTATCGCACTGAAAAACATCATTACCTAAAGAAAAATTATATTGCTCCTGTGGTAAAATTTTTACCCAAAAGGTATCTGTAACAGTGCCACATGCATTAGTGCCTCTTACCCAATATTTACCTGCTGCGTTTACGCTTATGTTCGTAAGGGTATCACCGTTGCTCCACAAAATACTTGTAATATCTGGAAAAACAGAAAGTGTTTTGCTTTCTCCTGCACATACCAGCAAGGTATCATGCTCTTGGTTGAGGGCTTTTAGTTCTACCAATGATACGTCGTCGAGGGATAATCCTATGTTTGTAAATCTAAAATTATTTTCAACGTTGGTTGTATCTGTTTCGTAATGGCCTTTAAAATTGCCTAAGGTCATGTATTGCTCTGTTCCTTGTGCCACAAAGCTTCCTTTTACACTCATCCATTCTGTTTTTGAGGTTAATGGATTAGAAATAGGATCATTGTTTATTTGCGGAAATACTTGTTGGGTAATGGAGACTAAATCATTATACACCAAACTATCGGCAGAGAAATAAGCCCCTAAATCGTTGCAAGTAAAATTCATTGAATCTGGCAGATTCACAAACATTTCAAAACAATAGGTTTTGTTTTGAATTAATTGTTTTTTTAGTTTACAGAAAGGAAAAGTTCTGTTGTGCAGGAATTGTGGATTAGGAATTGAATATGAAATTGCAGAAAATGCTACAAAAGAACTGCCTGAATGAGGAAGTTGATATCCATAAATGGTATATGGCACTCTTAAATCGGGCATGATAGAACAAGTATCAAATGGAAAAATAACTGTACCCCCATAAGTTAAGGTACTCCAAGGACTAACGTAAGAAGGATAACCAACACCAAAAATACATTGCCCATTTTGGGCATATTCTAAGTTGGTAAGATCAAACGAAGGGTTGGGTACCAAGTTTATTTGAGACTTGGCGCCAAAATAAAATAAAAGATGAATTAAGAGGTATAACTTCTTCATATATAAAAATCAGGGCAACACAAAGTTGCCCTGATTATTAATAAATTATTTAATGATATTTACTTTTTGTATGGTTGATTGATTGTTGGTATCAAAAAACTTACAGAAATAAAATCCTGAACTTAACTTAGATACATCAATGGTAAAAATATTTGTACTTTGAACTTTTTCAGTTTTTAAAATTAAACCAGCAGGGCTGCTTAGTTCATAAAATACAATATTAGATTCTTTGCTTTCTACATTTATTAAGTTTTGTGCAGGGTTGGGATACAACAGCACTTTGGCTTCAAGAGTTGAACCATCCTTTGAAATTGCTAGTTCATCAAAATCCGGCAAATCTCCCCTTTGTGCTGCAGAAACACTTCCTCTTCTTTGGTTATTTCCGCCTGATTGCCCTAATGGGTCAATTGCCATTTCGGTTAAATAACAATATTTTAATCTTTCCATCTCTTACTTTTTTTATAAAGTCTAGTAGCTATTTATGTGTCATGCCATGAAACAATTCAGCAAGTTTTTCTTTTATCTTTCTAAAGTAATCTAACGAATTAAATTTCTTTGCTATTCTCATATAAAGTATCTGGACAAAAGTCAATTTCATTATTCCATATCAAAGTTCCATAAGAATCTAGTTTAACTGAGGCAAAATAGCTTTGGTCGCTAAGTTTTTTATAAACAAATGAATCTGTCGAAAATTGACTAATTATGTCTTTGAGATTTAATACTCTTTGTTCAGATCCATTAAAAGTCAGGAAAATATTGAATAAATCTACTTTATCTATTTTTGTTATTATTTTCATTTTTTTATCTTAATGGCTCAATTTTGTTCCATGTGGGTGAATCACTAGAAAGTGAGTTAAAGTTCTTAATCAGTTCTTCTTCATGAATAACCGCCCAAGCTTGAACTAATTTTAACTGCTTAGAAGGTAAACTTCCTTCCATTATTTCTTGAGATTGTATATTAAAAATAGCTCTAAATTCTCCAAATTCCACATGGAAGTGAGGAGGTGAATGGTCTTTAAAAAACATTTTTATTATTATTCCAAAAAATCTACTTATTTCAGGCATATTGCAAATATAAAGAATACAATTGTTTATTTAAAGTAATCTATATTTATAAATAGCACCCCCCTTGTTGGTGTAAACAAAAATTATGTGTAATCTAAACCAAACAGAGGTCTGCCGAATTTTCGTGCCTCAAATTTCCGCAATGACGTTTTAAAAAAATTTCCGCAATGACGTTCCCACTCGGTTGATATCCATCTTGGCGGATACCGCCAACCGCAAAGAGTTTTATTTGGTTGGTCGCAAAGACCAACCAAGCGTGTAATCTCAATTTTAGTATTCCTTTTTTTTAGTTCTTAACCATTGGATTGCGGATAATTTTCGTGCCTCAAATTTCCGCAATGACGTTTTAAAAAAAATCCGCAATGACGTTTTAAAAAAACCTACTCTTTTCCCGCTCGGTTGGTGTCCACCTCGGCGGATGCCACCAACCGCAAAGAGTTTTATTTAGTTGGTCGCAAAGACTAGCGCAGAAGTTCTTAACCATTGGATTGCGGATAATTTTCGTGCCTCAAATTTCCGCAATGACGTTTTAAAAAAAATCCGCAATGACGTTTTAAAAAAACCTACTCTTTTCCCGCTCGGTTGGTGTCCACCTCGGCGGATGCCACCAACCGCAAAGAGTTTTATTTAGTTGGTCGCAAAGACTAGCGCAGAAGTTCTTAACCATTGGATTGCGGATAATTTTCGTGCCTCAAATTTCCGCAATGACGTTTTAAAAAAAATCCGCAATGACGTTTTAAAAAAACCTACTCTTTTCCCGCTCGGTTGGTGTCCACCTCGGCGGATGCCACCAACCGCAAAGAGTTCTATTTGGTTAGTTGCAAAGACTAGCGTAGAATTTCTTAACCATTGGATTGCGGATAATTTTCGTACCTCAAATTTCCGCAATGACTTTTAAAACAGTATCTTTTTTTGGGTTAAAAATGTTTGTACCCAAACTTAGCTAATTAAGTCAATTTTTCTATTTTTGACACCCCTTATAAAAATTCAAGAAAATGATCGCATTCTTAAATGGAAAAATTGCAGAAAAAACTCCCACATATTTGGTTATAGAATGCAATGGCGTTGGGTATCAAGTAAACATTTCTTTGTTCACTTTTGGTCAATTGCCGGGTACCGAAAACATAAAAATACTCACTCATCTTATTGTAAAAGAAGATGCCCACGTTTTGTATGGCTTTATAAATGAACTAGAGAAAAATCTGTTTATAAAATTAATCAGCGTAAACGGTGTTGGCCCCAATACCGCTAGAATGATACTTTCTTCTTTGAATCCCGAAGAGTTGCAAAATGCCATTTTAAGCGCTAATTTATTGGTGCTAAAAAGCATAAAAGGCATAGGCGAAAAAACGGCTCAACGAATAATTTTAGACCTTAAAGACAAAGTAGGCAAAAGCGATTCTCCACAAGCCTCAATTTTATCTGTGGTGGCACACAATAAAGAACGAGAAGAAGCGTTACAAGCCCTTGTTACTTTGGGTTTTGCAAAAAATCTTGCCGAAAAAGCATTGGACAAAGCTTCAAAATCTTCGTCAGAGGGTTTTTTATCTGTAGAGCAGCTTATTAGGGAGAGTTTGAAAAACTTGTAAACTAAGTTATTAATTGAAGGGATTTAATTATAAATACGTTTTTCTTGCTTTGGCAATACTAGTATTTGCTGTTGCCTGGGACTCCTTTGCCGGAGAAGATTTTACTGTGTTGGAATATTTTTTAGCAGATGAAGCCGATACTACCAAAGAAACTGGCCCTCCTGTTTTGCCTTTTAAATTTAAAGACGAATCTTGGGACCCAACAAATAAAGGGCACGACGGAGGTTTATACATGAGCAATCCGGCAAATGTTATAGATAGCATGTACTACGACCCAAAAGACAATCAGTTTAATTTTGAGCAAAAATTGGGTAAAATGAGGTTTAGAAATCCATCCTACATGTCGTTTGAGGAATACATGGATTATGATTTAGAAAAGAGATTGAGCGATTATTGGAAACAAAGGAATGAAGCAGAGGATATACAAAATAAACCCAAATCGTTAATACCAAAAATAATGGTCAACAGCGAAGGCTTTGATAGAATTTTTGGAGGTAACACCGTTGATATACGCCCCTCAGGAGCTGCAGAATTAACCTTTGGAGTAAACACTTCAAAAACAGAAAATCCTGCCATTGCCGAACGAAATAGAAAAGTGAGTGTGTTTGATTTTAATCAAAAAATTCAGTTAAATGTATTAGGGAAAATTGGTGACAAACTAAAAACACAAATAAATTATGATACGGAGGCTGCCTTTGATTTTCAAAATCAAGTAAAATTAGAATATACCGGTTACGAAGACGATATTATAAAAAAAATAGAAGCAGGTAACGTAAGCCTCCCATTGCAGGGTTCGTTGATAAGTGGAAGCCAGGCTTTATTTGGGCTAAAAACACAAATGCAGTTTGGTAGAACAACAGTTACAACTCTACTTTCTCAACAAAGAGGAAAAAAACAAGAAGTAGAAGTTCAGGGTGGAACTCAACTTACAAAGTTTGAAATTACCGGCGATAATTACGATGTGAACAAACACTATTTTCTTTCGCAATATTTTAGAGACAATTACAACCAGGCAATGTCTAATTTGCCTATAATTACTTCCAACATCAACATCACAAAAGTAGAGGTGTACATTACCAATATTAGCAGCGTGGTTGACAATACAAGAAATGCTTTGTGTTTTGCAGATTTAGGAGAAAGCGACAGAACTGCACAATTTGCAAACCCTACACAAAATCAAAAATGGTACAACCAAACTTTTGTTGGCCCTCCGGCAGCAGCAGATGCAACGCAGCAATTTCCGGATAACAAAGGTTCAAACAATTTGTATGCTAGACTTACTGGAACAGAATTTACAGGTGTTAGAGACATTAATTTGGCCAACAATAAACTATCGGCATACAGAGCGGCGCCCAACAATTTAAACCTGGTGCAAGATTACGAAGTGTTGGAAAGAGCCAGGAAATTGGCACAAACGGAATATTCATTTAGCCCACAGTTGGGTTATATATCCTTAAACTCTCCATTAACAAATAACGAGGTGTTGGCTGTTGCCTATCAATATACCGCCAACGGAAAGACATACCAGGTTGGAGAATTTTCTACTGATGGTGTAATAGACCCACAGTGTTTGATTTTAAAAATGCTGAAGGCAAGTGCTCCAAGAGTAAAACTTCCGATGTGGGATTTGATGATGAAAAACGTTTATGCCATTGGCGGTTATGGTTTAACAGATAAAGATTTTAGGCTAGACATTGTTTACAACGATATAAAAAGAGGAATTAATTTAAACTATCTAACGGAAACACGCTTGGCAGAAAAAGTGCTTTTGCAGGTGTGTGGCTTAGATTCTGTGAACAACCAACAAGAAAGAATCCCCGATGGAAATTTCGACTGGATTCCTCAACTCACCATAAATACTCAAACGGGTAGAATTTTCTTTCCCTTATTGGAACCTTTTGGAAGCGATTTAAAAACACGTATGCAAGGCCCATTAAATCCTAACGGCGAGGCATCCCCGCAGGACCAAGCATTCATAAAAAAATATATTTACCAAGAATTGTATGATTCTACAAAAACTGCTGCACAACAAATTCCTGCAAAAAACAGGTTTAGAATAAGGGGTAGTTTTGCATCTGCCAACAATTCAGAAATTTCTTTAAACGGAACAAATATTCCTCAAGGTTCAGTAAAAGTTACCTCCAACGGAACCCTGTTAACAGAGAACTTAGATTACAGCGTAGATTACGCTGCAGGCAAAGTAAGAGTCACAAATGCATCGCTGTTAAGCTCCAACTCAAAAATAAATGTTTCTTACGAAAACCAACAAGCCTTTACTCCTATTGTTAGAAACCTTATTGGCACCACAGTTGAGCACAAGTTTAACAAAGATTTTTCTGTTGGAGGAACGTTTTTAAGACTAACAGAAAGACCATTAACTCCAAAGGTAACTATCGGCGATGAGCCGGTTGCCAATATGATTTATGGCTTAAATGCCAACTATTTTGCCGAAGCACCTTGGCTTACGCGATTGGTAGATAAAATTCCATTAATAAGCACCAAAGAAAAATCAACCATTACACTTTCTGGAGAATTTGCACAATTAATACCCGGACATTCACGAGCAATTTCTAAAGAAGGAATTTCATACATTGATGACTTTGAAGCCACACAATCAGTTATTGATTTAAGACAGCAATTTAATTGGTTTTTGGCAAGTATTCCACAGGGACAAACAGATTTATTTCCCGAAACAAAATACAGTACCGATTTAAGGTATGGATACAACAGAGCCAAGCTTTCGTGGTACACAGTAGACCCCTTATTTTTTCAGAACGGAAATCTAACCCCTGAACACATTAGAAACAACACAGCACTTCAATCTAACCACAATACCAGAGAAGTGTTAGAACGAGAAGTTTTCCCTAATAAACAGTTGCAAAATGCTTCGTTGCCCAATATTCCAATTTTAGATTTATCCTATTATCCAAATCAGCGTGGGCAATACAACTACGACAGGGGTTTAAATGGAACAGATATTTCTGCTGGAATAAATGCCGATGGAACACTAAAATTGCCTTCCAGCAGGTGGTCTGGAATAATGAGGAGAATAGAAAATAACGATTTTGAAACTGCCAACATAGAGTTCATTCAAGTGTGGATGATGGATCCGTTTAACGAGGACAACCCCAACCCAAACAACTCCGGAGAGTTATATTTTAATTTAGGAGATGTGTCTGAAGATTTAATACCCGACAACAGAAAATATTTTGAAAATGGCTTGCCAATTGATGGAACTGTAGATTCAACAAAAGTAGGAACAACTAACTGGGGTAGGGTGCCGAAGATTCCTGCAGTTGTAAATGCTTTTGATGCATTGCCTTCTGCCAGACCATTTCAAGATGTTGGAATGGATGGTTTGGACGATGAAAATGAAAGAACCAAATTTTCATCCTTTTTAACCGAAATCCAAAGTCAGTTAAATCCTGCTGCATTCAGTAGAATTCAAAACGACCCTTCGTCTGATAACTTTAGTTATTTTAGAGGCCCAGCGGAAGATGCTGCACAACTTTCTATACAAAACCGTTATAAAAACTATGGGGGAACAGAGGGAAACTCCAGTGTTGACCAACCAAACGGTTATCCAATTTCATCTACAAATTTGCCTAACACCGAAGACATTAATAGAGACAACAATTTAAATTACAACGAAGCCTATTTTCAATACAAAATAAAAATTGACAGAAACAACATGGTAATTGGTGAAAATAACATTACTGATATTTTTGAAACATCTGTAAACACCAAAGACAAAAGAAGTAGAACAATTAAATGGTACCAATTTAAAATTCCACTAAGAAATCCGGAAAGGAAAGTTGGTGAAATTTCTGACTTCCGCTCCATTCGTTTTATGAGAATGTACATGAAAGGATTTTCTGACTCTATTGTGCTAAGGCTTGCCAGACTTGAACTTATTAGAGGAGATTGGAGAAAATACCTATTTGATATTAACGCTCCTGGGGAGTACGTTGCAGACGATAAATTTAGTTCAACTTTGTTTGATATTTCGGCTGTAAACCTAGAGGAAAATGGAGACAGACAACCCATAAAGTATGTATTGCCTCCCGGTATAGCCAGGGTAATAGACCCTACCCAAGCAAATTTGAGGCAATTGAATGAGCAAGCCCTTGTGCTCAGAGTTTGTGATTTGGCAGATGGAAGAGCCAAGGCTGCATATAGAAATTTAAGCATTGATATACGACGTTACAAACGCTTAAGAATGTTTGTACATGCCGAAGCATTTAAAGAAGAGAGCATAAAAAAAGGTGAATTACGATTCTTTATGAGAGTGGGTACAGACTTTGACCAAAATTATTATGAAATAGATTTGCCATTAAACTTTACTCCTTGGGGAACAACAGACCCCGCAGGTATTTGGCCCGTAGACAATGAAGTAGATTTAGAATTTTCGCGGCTGTTAAATGCAAAATTAGCAAGGAACAACAGCAGTTACGACATTAATCAAAGGTACTTGTACAACGATCCATCCAATCCTGATGAAAATATTTACGTAGTAGGAAATCCAAATTTGGCCAGTGTAAAAACAATAATGGTTGGAGTTAGAAATCCAAAGAAAATTGGCTTTCAGGATAAAACCGATGATGGACTGGCAAAATGTGCCGAAGTGTGGGTGAACGAACTTAGGTTAACTGATTTTGATGAAAGAGGTGGATGGGCAGCAAATGCAAGAATGCAAGCAAAGATGGCTGACTTTGCAGATGTTACGCTAACAGGAAATATAAAAACGCAAGGCTTTGGTGGATTAGAGCAAAAAATAAATGAACGAAGCCAAGAAAATTCTTTTTTATATGACTTTAGTTCAACTGTTCGCCTACAAAAGTTTTTACCTTCTAAATACAATTTTAATATTCCTATGTTTTTTGGTTTTTCCGAAGGATTTATCAATCCAATGTTCGACCCATTAAACCCAGATATTCCATACAGGCAATCTTTACAAAGTATAGAAGATGCTAATAAAAGAGATGAATCAAGAAGAATAACGCAAGATTATACAAAGCGGAAAAGCTTAAATTTTACCAATGTAAAAAAAGACAAAGGACAAGGGGCAAAAGGTTCACATTTTTATGATATAGAAAATATAACATTGAGCTATGCTTACACAGAAATTTTTAGAAGAAACATAAACATCGAAAATAATACAGCTCAAAATCATAAAGCTGCAGTGGCATACAACTTTACCATGAATGCAAAAACAATAAAACCTTTTGCAAAAATTAAGGCCTTAAAATCCGACTATTTTAAATTACTCACCGACCTGGCCATAGGAACAATGCCTTCAAGACTTTCATTTAGAACTGATGTAGAGAGAAACATAATAGAAACTAGAGCACGAAATATAGAAAATCCTAATTTTAGGATTAATTCCTTTTTTGATAAAAAGTTTAACATGAATAGGATGTATGATTTTAAATACGACCTCACTAAATCGCTAAACTTTGATTATACTGCAACTAACACTAGTAGGATTGACGAACCACAAGGAAGAATAGATACCACACAGTTAGACCCCTTAAATAATCCGGGATATACCAAAAGAGATTCTGTAATTGCCAATTTAAAAAGAGGTGGCAGAACAACGGCATTTCATCAAACAATAAATGCCAATTACACCGTGCCATTTTCAAAGTTTCCGCTCACAAACTGGATTACTTCCAGTTTGAAATACACGGCAAACTTTGATTGGATTTCTGCTCCTCCAAATATTATTAGACAACAAGCTTCGGGAGATTCTGTAGCCATTGCCAATACCATTACCAATTCAAATCAAAAAGCAGGGAACATAAATTTTACATTTAATACACTTTACAACAAATCTAAATTCCTGAAGAAAATAAATAGTCCTCCACCAAAAAAAGAAAAACCAAAAAAATCTAAGGAAGAAATAGAAAAAGAAAAGGCTGCTAAAAAATTGATGACCAAAGAACAAAAACTTGCATTAAAAGCAAAAGAAGATTCTATAAAAAAAGCAGAAAAAGTTTTAGATCCAATAATTGTAAACGGCTTAAAATTTATTATGATGCTAAAAACAGCTTCAGCAAATTATAGCGAAGGCAGAGGAACCAGTTTGCCAGGATATTTGCCAGCTACGAAAGTTTTTGGATTAAGCGATGTGAATTTTTCAAGGTCCTCAGCTCCTGGAATTCCATTTGTATTAGGCGACCAAAGCAATAAAATTCTTCAAAATGCAAATGAATTTGGCTGGGTTACAAAATCATCAGAAATAAATACTTTTTTTACCCGAAGTTATAATTCCAATTTTACAGGGAAAGTTTCTTTAGAGCCTTTCAAAGATTTTAAAATAGAATTAAACTGGTCAAGAATTGCCACAAAAAACAATACAGGAATTTATAAATATGACCCCATTACCGGCCAATACTCAATAAATAGCCCCAACGAAACCGGAAGTTATAGCATATCAATTATCTCTATTGGTACAGCATTTGTAAAAGAGGACAAGCTCACCAAATCATCTGCGGTGTTTTCTCAGTTTTTAGAAAACCGTAGAGAAGTTTCAAAATCTATTGCAGAAGGAAGAGGATTAACTTCAAATAATATTGTGGACAGCACCGGCTATTATGATGGCTATGGAAAAACACAGCAAGATGTTCTGATTCCTGCATTTTTTGCCGCTTATACAAAAACCCCAATAGGTGAAGTTCCATTAGATTTCTTTAAACAAATGCCTAAACCAAATTGGAGATTAAACTACGATGGATTGGCAAAACTAGAAGCTGTTAAAAAATACTACAAAACTTTAGTGGTTTCTCATGCATATCGCTCTACATTTAGCATTGCATCCTACACTACCAATCAGTTTTTTGTGAGTGATGGCAATGGAAACAGCACCAAAAGAGATTTAAAAGAAAACTTTTTGCCACAAAAAGAAATTCAAGTTGTAACACTATCTGAACAACTTTCGCCTTTGATTGGCTTTGATGGAACAATGCAAAATAGCTTAGTAACAAAGCTCGAATTAAAACGAGACAGAAATATTTCATTAAGCATGGCAAACAGTCAAATAACAGAATTGCGAACCAATGAAATTGTAACAGGTGTTGGCTATAAATTTAAAGACGTAATTCCACCATTTAGCAAACGATATGGCTGGAATCTAAAAAGCGATTTAAACCTCAGATTAGATGTTTCCTTTAGGAGAAATCAAACAACCATTAGGCAAATAGAATCAGAAATAAATCAAATTACTGCAGGCCAAAATGTTGTTTCAATTAGAATGAATGCAGATTATGTGATAAATCAACGGTTAAATATTAGGTTGTTTTACGATAGAATAATGAACACTCCATTAGTTACTACAACATTTCCAACAAGCAATTCAAATATTGGAATTCAGTTAAGGTTTACAATTGCTCAATAAATTATTTAAAAGCTTTAGTAAAAATTAAATCTAAATTTTACATTTGCGAGCAATTAAATAAATAAAATATGAACTTTCCAGAAAACTTAAAGTACACAAAAGATCACGAGTGGGTATTGATTGAAGGAAATACCGCCACAATAGGAATTACAGATTTTGCCCAAGGAGAACTGGGAGATATTGTATATGTAGAAATTGAAACTGAGGGAGAAACCTTGGCAAGAGAAGAAGTTTTTGGAACAGTTGAAGCGGTAAAAACTGTGTCAGATTTATTTATGCCATTAAGTGGAAAAGTATTAGAAATAAATCCAAATTTAGAATCAAATCCAGAAAGTGTAAACACTGATGCTTACGGTTCAGGTTGGATGATAAAAATCTCTGTTGACAACACAGCAGAGTTAAACGACCTATTGGATTCTTCTGCATATAAAACATTAATTGGTCATTAGTATAAATGATTGTTGTTAAATACCTGAGGCCCATTTTGTGGGCCTTTTTTATTGCACTTTTATGCGGCATGCCCGGCAAAGACATTCCCCAAATTTCTTGGTTAGAATGGATTTCATTTGATAAATGGGTGCATGCTGGCATGTTTTTTATTCTTTACTTTTTATGTATTAAATCATACATAAAAGTTGAGCATACTGCCCGCCTAAAATCTCACATTTTTATAACTTTTGCTATTGCCTGCATTGGATATGGGGGCATTTTAGAAATACTACAAGAAACTTTATTTATTGACAGAAGCGCCGATCTTTCAGATTTTATTGCAAATTCTTTTGGAGTATTTGCTTGCCACTTTTTCTTTAAACATCGTTTCTCACTTCATCAAAAATTGTGAACTAAATTATATAGTTCTCTTTATAAGTAAAATTTTAACTTTGCATCGCCCAACACATTGGCAACATGAAAAAATCTATATTAATTCTATTTCTATTTATTACTGCTTCTGCATTTTCTCAAACAACAAATTGGAGTTTAAAGCAATGTATTGAGCATGCACTTAAAAATAATTTACAAGTAAAGCAAGCTGAATTTAACAAAGATATTTCGGAACAAAACTTATTGCAAACTAAGGCAAATGTTTTGCCCAACCTTTCTTTAAATGCCAGCAACTTCTATAATTTTGGACAAACAATTGACCCGTTCACAAACAGGTTTGCCACTGCTCGTGTAAGGAGCGATAGATTTTCTTTGCAAACCGGAATGAATATTTTTAATGGGTTTCAGCAATACAATTCAATTAAACAAGGTGAATTAAATTTGTTTGCCTCCAAGCAAGATTTAGATAAAATAAAAAATGATGTTGCGTTAAGTATTGCCAGTTCTTATTTACAGATATTGTTTGCCATTGAGCAATTAAAAAACGCTCAAAATCAAACCACATTAACCAAACAACAAATAGAAAGAGCCAATCGTTTGCTAGAAGCTGGAAGTGCTGCAAAAAATATTTTATTGGATTTGCAAGCTCAGTTGGCCAACGAAGATTTATCTGTAATAAATGCTCAAAATCAATTAGACATATCTTATTTAAATCTAGCCTTGCAGCTCGATTTAAAATCTACACAAGATTTTAGCATAGAAATTCCTGAACTAGCAGACCCTACCAGCGAATTAATTACAGCTAACGCAGATTATATTTACACCACAGCAATTGGTAACCAACCGGCAGTTAAAAGCTCAGAAACAAGAATAAAGGTGGCAGAAAAAGGAATTAATATTGCACAAAGTGGTTTATACCCAACCATTAGCATTGGCGGTTCGCTGGGCACAGGATATTCAGGATTGGCGCAAGATATTATTGGTTATCAAAACCAGCAGTACATAGTTGGGCAAACGTTGTTAGGCGAAAGTGTATATACTACGCAGCAAGTTCCAATTTTTGAACCTACTAAATATTCAAAACAATTGAACAGTAATTTTAATCGTTCTTTTGGTTTTCAACTTTCCTGGTCACTTTTTAACGGATTAAATAATTACACAAACATCAACAGAGCAAAACTAAATTTCGAGATTTCTAAAAACAATTTAGACCAAACAAAAAGAGATTTAAAACAAACTATTTTTAATGCATATTACGATGCTGTTGCTGCACTTAAAAAATACAATGCTACAAAAACAGCACTTACTGCCTCAGAACTTGCTTTTAATAATACAAAAACAAGATTTGATTTAGGTGTAGTAAATAGTTTTGAATTTAATGATTCTAAAAACAAATTAAATCTTGCCAAATCAAACTTGAATCAAGCAAAATTTGATTACATTTTTAAGGTAAAAATTCTTGATTTTTATCAAGGTAAACCTATCACACTTTAATTAAATAAAATTGAAAAAGAAAACCAGAAATATTATTTTAATTAGTGCGGCAGTACTAATTTTATTTTCAATTATAGCTAAAAAGGCCGGCTGGATTGGCAAAGAAGTTGGATTTGAAGTAAACACTCAAAAAGTAGAATTAAAAACAATTACAGAAACAGTATCGGCAAGCGGAAAAATTCAGCCAGAAGTAGAAGTAAAAATAAGTCCTGATGTTTCTGGAGAAATTGTTGACTTGTTTGTAAAAGAAGGGCAAGAGGTAAAGAAAGGTGAAGTGCTCTGTAAAATAAATCCTCTTTTATATATTTCAAACAAAGAAAGAACCGAGGCAAGCGTAAATACTACCAAAGCAAATTTAGCGAACTCTAAAGCCAGGTTAGTGCAATCTAAAGCAGTATTTGTAAACACCGAGTTAACCTTTAACAGAAATAAAAAACTATTTGACCAAGGTGCAATATCGGAAGCAGAATTTGAAAATTCTAAATCGCAATACGAAAGTGCAAAAGCAGATGTAGAAGCTGCTGCACAAACAGTTTCTGCAAGCGATTTTAATATAAAAAATGCAGTAGCTTCTTTAGAGGAAGCAAACAATAACCTAGACAGAACAATTATTCGTTCGCCGGTAGATGGAAAAGTTTCTAAACTTAATGTAGAAAAAGGCGAAAGAGTTGTTGGTACTTCTCAAATGGCAGGAACAGAACTTTTAAGAATTGCCAACCTCAACGAAATGGAAGTTGTGGTTGACGTAAATGAAAATGATATTGTAAAAATTCATTTAAACGATACCACTTTAATAGAAGTTGATGCCTACTTGGGTCAAAAGTTTAAAGGGATAGTAACCTCAATTGCAAATAGCGCCAATACAAACGGAACAAGTGCTGATCAAATTACAAATTTTGAAGTAAAAATTAGAATACTTAGAGATTCGTATTCACACTTACTAAGCAATAAGCAGGACAATAATTCTCCATTTCGCCCCGGCATGACAGCAACCGTGGACATACAAACTAAAACAATAAAAAATGTTTTAGCAGTTCCAATAGAAGCTGTTACATTAAGAACAGATACAACATCCGAAAATAAAACAAATAAAAAGAATAAGAAAGAAGAGGATGAAGAAGAAAAAGATAAAAATAACAAAGAGGAAGCAATAGAATTAGTTTTTATTTTTGATAATGGAAAATCTTTGATAAAACCCGTAAAAACTGGCATTCAAGACAATAATTTTATTCAAATATTAAGTGGTATTTCTAAAGGCGACGAAGTTATTGTTGGACCTTACAAAACGGTGAGTAAGCTTCTTAAAAACAGGTCGCTGGTAAAAGTTGTTCAAGAGGAAGAACTAAACAAAGAAAAAGATTAAAATTAAGTTTGAAACTTTTACACATAGAAACAGCCACCACTGTTTGTTCAGTTGGAATTTCTGAAAATAAAATCCTACTTGCACAAAATAGTATTGACGATGGCTTTAAACATGCTGAAATTTTAAATAGCATGGTCAAAAATATTTTTATTGAAACAGATACCACTCCCGTTCAACTATCTGCAGTATCTGTTAGCATTGGCCCCGGATCCTACACTGGTTTAAGAATTGGCCTTTCCTTTTGCAAAGGATTGGCTTACGGATTAAACATTCCGGTTATTGCTATAAATACATTATCCTCTATGGCAAATGTTGCACACAAAAAAATAAATCCAACATCCAATCAATTTCTAGTTCCAATGATTGATGCCAGAAGAATGGAAGTATATACTTCTATCTATGATTACCAATTAATAGAGGCGGAATCTACAACAGCTAAAATTATTGATGAAAAAAGTTTTGAGAATTGGATTGGAAAAGATTTAATTTTTTTTGGAAATGGTGCTGAAAAGTGTAACACTATATTAAATAAAGAAAACCATATTTTCTATGATCAAAATTGCTGCGAAGCATCCGGACAAGTTGAGCTAGCAAGCGATTTATTTTCAAACAAAATTTTTAATACCTTGGCTCATCTGGAACCGTTTTATTTAAAAGAATTTCAAACCAATACAAAGGAAAAGTAAAATGTTTTTTAATGATATAATTGGACATAGCGAATTAAAAAATAAACTAATACACAATGTTAATATAGGCCGATTGAGTCATGCTCAACTATTCTCGGGCCTAGAAGGAAGTGGAAATTTGGCAATGGCAATGGCAATGGCTACATATATCCACTGCACCAATAAGCAAGAAAACGATTCATGCGGTACTTGTGCGGCTTGCATAAAAAACAAAAAATTGGTTCATCCCGATTTACATTTGTCTTTCCCAATTGTTACAAAATCAAGTCCAACAAAAAAAGTTAGCGACGACTACATTCAAGAATTCAGAAAAGAATATTTAAATAATCCATACATGGGTTATTTTAATTGGCTAACTTCCATGACAAATGAAGTTAAAAATGCACTTATAACAACAGAAGAAGGAAGCGAAATAATAAAGAAGCTAAGTTTAAAAACTTATGAAAGTGAATACAAAATATTATTAATGTGGTTTCCCGAAAAAATGAATGTGCAGACTGCAAATAAGCTTTTAAAAATATTAGAAGAGCCACCAGAAAAAACATTGTTTCTTTTAGTAAGTGAATATCCCGAAGGTTTGTTGCCAACTATTATTAGTAGAGTTCAAAAAGTGCATATTCCAGTGCTCACCAACAAAGACATTGAACAGGAATTAATTTCTAATTATAACGTGCCTGAAGAAAACGCAATTTTTATTGCAAATTTTTGTGAAGGAAACTTTAATATGGCTTTAGAAATTTTAAACAATAGCGAGGAAGAAAATTTTAACTTAATTAATTTTCAAGAATGGATGAGGTTTTCGTTTAATAGAAGTAAACAAGTTGCACTTATGCCTTGGGTTGATAAACTAGCAAGCTTTTCGAGAGAAAAACAAAAAGAGTTTTTAAGCTATTGTATGCAAGCCATAAGAAAAAATTTACTTAGAACATTAAGTATTGAATCCATGGTAAGAGAAATGCCAAGTGAAACAAGTTTCAACATAAAGTTTCACAATTTTATACATGCATACAATTGTGGAAATATTTTAGCAATTTTAGACAAGGCTGTATTAGACATTGACAGAAACGGTAACTCAAAAATGATTTTTTTGGATTGTACGTTGCAAATAAGTCATCAATTAAATATGAAAGTTCCTATAGCATAGCACTGCGGCATGTATGAAAGCAATTGAAAAAAGGAAAATTTTTAACGACCCCATTTATGGTTTTGTAAGTATTCCATATGGCATAATTCTAAACCTAATTGATCACCCATTTTTTCAGCGTTTAAGACGTATTCGTCAATTAGGGATGACTAGTTTTGTTTATCCAGGAGCTCTGCATACAAGGTTTCACCATGCATTGGGTGCAATGTACCTAATGTCGCAAGCAATTGATACTTTACGCAACAAAGGAGTTTCTATAAGCAACAAAGAACAAGAAGGTGCACTGCTTGCAATTTTATTGCACGATATAGGGCATGGACCCTTTTCTCATGCACTGGAGCATAGCTTGGTGAATGGAATTCCGCACGAAAAAATCTCTTCGCTTTTTATGGAAAATTTAAACAAAGAGTTTAAAGGGAAATTAAATACGGCCATTGAAATTTTTACAAATAAGTACCCAAAAAAATTCTTACACCAATTGGTATCAAGCCAACTAGACATGGACAGATTAGACTATCTTAAACGAGATAGTTTTTTTACAGGAGTTTCAGAAGGTATTATTTCTACCGATAGAATTATTGCCATGCTAAATGTAAAAAATGATGTGTTGGCAGTAGAGGAAAAAGGAATTTATTCTGTAGAGAAATTTATTGTTGCACGCAGATTAATGTATTGGCAAGTATATTATCACAAAACTACTGTGGCGGCAGAACAATTGTTAGTGATGATTTTAAAGAGAGCAAAAGAACTTACTAAAAAAGGAAGTAAGTTATTTGCCACACCTGCATTAGATTACTTTTTGAAAAACGAATTTAAAACAACCGATTTTGAAAAAAATAATTTAGCCTTAAGTACTTTTGCAAAACTCGACGACTATGATATTCAAACATCAGTAAAGGTTTGGGAGGATTGCGAAGACAAAATTTTAGCCAAGCTTTGTGTAAATTTTAATGCAAGAAATTTATTTAAGGTAAAAATTCAAAATAAATCTTTTTCCAAAGAAAAAATATATAAAATTAGAGAAGCAGTTCAAGAAAAATTTCAACTCTCCTTTGAAGAAACAAATTACTTTGTAATTGCAGATACTATTTCTAACAATGCCTACAATCCCTTATCCGACAAAATAAATATTTTATTTAAGGATGGAAAATTAGAAGACATTACAAAAGCATCAGACCAATTAAATTTACAGGTACTTTCTACCAAAGTGGAAAAATATTTTCTATGCTATCCAAGAGAAATAGACATAGAATTTGAATAATTTTAAAAGGAAATTTGTTTTGTTAGAAATCTAAATAATTATTGTAAATATTTGTTCTTAACCCAATAGAAAAAAAGCTTGAGTATTTTTCTTGTTTGTTATTTATCCATCTCCTGTTAAAAAATCCAGCATAGATCTGAAAATTATAGGCTGGATTTATTATGTATCCGGCCTTTACATCTATTATTTCTAACCTGGTTTTTGTGCCTTGCAGAAACGTATTATTTGTTCTATTTCTTCCAGAAATATCCGACAATAAAATGTTTTGTCCAAAAACTCCACCCGTACTATCAACACCAATTTGACCGGTGTTTACTTTTGCTGTTATAAAAACACCTTTATAGTTGTAAGAAACAATTGCAACAATCTCTTTAAAATTTGCACCCCAAGGGTGTGTTAAACTTTGATTGTAATGAATATAATTTTGTTGATTGCTTTTTGTTGTATAAGAATAAGGGCTTACATAATTATATTCTAGTAAAAAATTTAAGTTTCTAATTCCTGCAATATCAAAGTAACGTGTGCCAATTTGTATTCCATTTTTCTTAAAAAGATTACCATTTGCAGTGTTATTATCCATCATGTATTGCCCATATATACAAATACTTGATGTAAGTTTTAGTCTTACATTTAAGCCTGCAATAGCATTGTTTACTGATGATAAACCTTGCTCTGCCACATTGTAAAACGGAATAGGGTTTAAAATATTAAAATTAAAATAAGGATGTGCCTTAGAAATTGGTCTGTAAATAATTCCATTAAAAAGACCAAGTTCCAAAAAATTAAAAGGCATAAATACCAAATATTGAAATGCTGCTGTTTTCTTTCTAAATGTAGGTTCGCTATAGATATTAAATGTAATATCTCCTTGATAAATATTCATCAAACTTGCCCACATTACTTCGTACCTGAACCAATTTCTTGAATAGGAAGCTTTTGCATAAGGATAATTAAAAGAGTTGTCGCTGAGCAAAAGTGAACGATAACCAAAGCCATAAAAATGCTTACCTGTGCCTGCCATTATTGAAAAATTCTTACTTGGGGCAAATAAAAAATTAGCAGAAGATATTGCAAAGTCGGCTCCAATTTCTTTAAACACTTTTGTTCTACCTAAGCCCGGGTAAACTTTATGTGCTTTAATAAATTCTCTTACATACAAGGGTGCCGTTACTTGATTTTCTAGAAACTGTGATTCAAAATAAAATTTTTTTCCAATTGACCCTTTAACCCATAATCCTCTGGTATTTTGCAGGAGTCTTTGTTTGTTCTCCTTTTTGTCTCTTCCCAAACTAAAATTAAACAGGGGGTTAATGGAAAGGGTAAATTCTTCCTTGTTTATTTTAATTACATCTTGCCTACAAAGTTTTTGTTCAAACAAATGAGCTGTTGTATCAAAAAGACAAAAAAAGCCTATTGAATCGTTTATGCTTTTTAATTTTTCATGGCTAAATGTAAATGGCTTAGTGGATGCAAATTCTTTTCTATTTTTTTTAGCTAATTCTCTTTCTATATTTTGAGCAAAGAAAAATTCATAAGGAACAATTGTGCTTTGAGCAAAAACAAAGTTTGTAACCAAAATTAAACTTAAAAAAAGAAATGCTTTTTTGATCAAAACAACAACTTAAAAAATATTATTTTTTAAAACATCTTGATAAACCATTTCAATCCCTTTTTCAAGTTCAATAGTATATTTCCATCCAAGTTTTTCTAATTTAGAAACATCCATCAACTTGCGGTAAGTTCCATCGGGCTTGGTTTCATCAAAAATTAAATTGCCAGTAAAGCCAACAATCTTTTTTACTAAAAGTGCCAAATCTTTTATAGAAATATCAACGCCACTTCCTACGTTCACCAACTGTTCCTCATTATAGTTTTGCATCAAATAAAAACAAGCCTCTGCTAAATCATCAACATGTAAAAATTCTCTTAATGGAGTTCCAGTTCCCCACACTACAACTTCGTCTTTAGATTCTACCTTTGCTGTATGAAACTTCCTTATTAACGCAGGCAAGACGTGAGAATTGTTTAAATCGTAATTGTCGTTTGGCCCGTATAAATTTGTTGGCATAGCCGAAATAAAATTACAATTGTATTGGCGTCGGTAAGATTCGCACAATTTTATTCCTGCAATTTTTGCTATAGCATAAGGTTCGTTTGTTTGTTCCAAAGGACCTGTTAGGAGATACTCTTCTTTTAACGGTTGTGGCGCTGCCTTAGGGTAGATACAAGATGAACCCAGAAAAAATAATTTTTCTACATTGTTTATATAAGCAGCATGAATCACGTTTGATTCCATCATCAAATTTTGATACAAAAAATCTGCTCTGTAGGTATTATTGGCATGTATGCCTCCTACTTTTGCAGCAGCTAAAAATACAAACTGAGGTTTTTCAGTTTCAAAGAATTCGTTTACCAATAGTTGATTAGTTAAATCTAATTCCTTAGAACTTCTGGTAATTATATTGGCAAATCCCTTTTGGTTTAGTTTTCTTACAATTGCAGAACCCACCATTCCTCTGTGCCCTGCAACAAAAATTTTATCTTGTGTTTTCAAATGCTATAAATTTTAATTTTCAAATATACGGTATTCAATAAAATTATTGGTTTCAAAAAAAGCTTGGTAAAAAACTAATTGTAACTATTTAATGCTACTTGTAACTCATTCTTTATTTCATTTCTAAAATCAGCCGGACTCAGCACTCTGCAGCTTCTACCCCAACTTAAAATTAAATTTTTTAGTTCTACACTTGGATAAACATCCAATTGAAAAATCACACCGTTTTGAGTTTCGTTTATTATTTTTTGAGAATAATGAATAGGTTTTGTTTTAATGAAATTAGCGGCATAAGTCTCAAATTCCAAAACTACTTCTTCTACTTTTGCATTGGTATTTATTGTAATTCCATAAACGTTTCTAAAAAAAACCTTTGAATTAAAATCACCTAATTCATAGCTAGATTCATCTTTTTCTATTTCTAAAATTCTTTCTAAACCAAAAACTTTAATTATTTTATCTTTTGCATCTCTTGCTACTAAATACCACCTGCTATCAAATTCTTTTAGAATTAATGGCGAAAGAACATAGTATTTCTTATCTCCAGAAAATTTTCCGTAGAGCACTTTAATGCTTGATTTTTCCTTTATTAAACCTACCAAAATATTTAGCCACTGCAATCCTTCTGAGCTTGAATTTATTTGAGGTTGTAGTATATTTTCTACCTCTATGGCACTGTGATTTTTTGTAACACTAAATTCATTATTCATCTTGTCTATTGCCACCTTAAAGTTCTTAAAAACATCTATTCCTTTGTAAGTATCTAAAATTTCAAATGCCATTTCCAATGAATCCAAATCTTCTTGGTTTAGTTTTACAAACTGTCCTATAGAATACTTTGAATCAGAGTATTTGTATCCTTTATTGGTTTTATCAAATTCTATTGGAGCATAAAATGCTAAAACTTCAGAGTTTTTCATTTCTGCTAAATCATATTCCAATTGCCTTGTAGAAATATTTTGGCCAGTTTTTTCTTCAATATAGCTTTTTAACTCTTCTAAATTAGGATAAGGCTGGTATTTATTTGCAATACGTTTGTCTATTAACAAATACCTATAAAATGCAGATTTATTGCTTGGCATAAAATTATTTATTGTTCAAAGTTATTAAATCAATTTTTTATTGGTTTTATATTATTTATAAAAAATACTGCAATTTTTATCTCTGATATTCAGTTGTTTAATTAATAAAAAAACTCACCGCAAATAGGTTGCGGTGGCAAAATACAGTTTTGCAGGGTAATTAATAAATACTTAAACACATGAACATTTCAACACAAACAAATTTTTCATCTTTAATTCCTCAAAACAGCAATACCATTATTGATTTGCAATACTACTGCAAATACCGTGAGCTGGCTAGAAGAAAAAAATTTGATGAAAAAAGAACCAAACAAATCAATACCATTTTATTTCTGCTGAGGCAAACTGCAACAAAAGAAATTCAATTGCAAAATTTCTCGAATTCATTTTTATTTGACTTTAATAATGGAATTATGGTACTTATTGAAAACAAAAAAACAGTTTCTTTTTTATTTCATAATAATGTAGAAAAACAAAAAATAGAGCAATTAGAACGATTAATTTCTAAGGAAAGTCAAGAAGTTATTATCTGGAAAAAGGCAGCCTAATTTTGATCTTGTTTCTCTTTTCTTTTTACAAGAAAAACAAAATCATTTTCGGATAATAAATATCCGTATTCGTAGCAAAAATAATAGGTTGTGCCTTTGCTTGTAACTAATAAATTGGTAATATAGGTGAAGTTAAACCCCTTCTCCATCAATTTTTTTTTAGAAGTTTTGGCAGTTTCTTCGGGTACCATTTCTTCTAATATTTTTCTATTTTTTTTAAGAATATTATTTACATTTCTTACCACCAAACTATGTCCGCTATTTAATTTGTTGTTATACGAATTTCGGCACAAGTCATTACAGAATTTTTTGTCGGCTCTGCCCAGCAAAACCTCGCTACATTCTAAACATTTCTTTTCCATTTTTTAAAAGGATTAAAAACTAAAAATACAAAATTTATCATTTCAAAGTCTTAAATAGTAACGGTAAAAACTACTCTCTGTTATTTTATTTGCTTGCGGTTCCAAGAAAGTTAAACCAAATCTAAATTACCACCTAAGCAAGAGACATTTTACCGTATTTTAATAGTTTAGTTTAATTATTGACTTCTAATTAAGATTTCTCTAATTACCTTTGCAACACAAAACTAATAATGACCATAGACGAAATTCAGAACGAAATTATAGAGGATTTTAATTTGTTTTCTGATTGGACAGAAAAATATGAATACTTAATTGAGCAAGGAAAATATTTGCAAGCCATTGACGAGAAATATAAAACGGATGAATATGTTATTAAAGGATGTCAGTCTAAAGTTTGGTTACGCTCGGAGTTGAAAGACGACAAAATTGTTTTTTTTGCTGATAGCGATGCGGTAATTACAAAAGGAATAATTGGATTATTAATAAAAGTATTAAATAATCAATCGCCCGAAAATATTTACAACTCCAAGTTGTTTTTTATAGAAAACACTGGACTTCAAGAACACCTTTCACCAACAAGAGCAAACGGATTAGTTTCTATGATAAAACAAATGAAAATGGACAGCTTAGCTCTCTCTAAAAAAAACCAATAACAACTTATGCCAGCGATAGTAATTACAGAAAATCACGATTTAGCCAACAAGGTAATTGAATCGTTAAAAACATGTTATGATCCAGAAATTCCGGTTGATATTTGGGAATTAGGACTTATATATGAAATAAACATCAGCACAGAAAATGATGTTGCCATAAAAATGACATTAACCTCTCCTTCTTGCCCTGTAGCCGAAACTCTGCCACCGGAAACAGAGCAAAAAATAAGAGAAATTGATGCCGTTAATTCAGCAAAAATTGAAATAACATTTGACCCACCATGGGAAAAAAGTATGATGAGTGAAGTTGCCCAACTTGAATTGGGATTTATGTAAATTTATCGTTTATGGATATACTAAACAAAGTAGCAAATAGTGGATTGGTTACTCTTGATTTAGAGGAGTTGTATGATAATTCTGCAAAAATTCTGTTTGATATAAAACCTCTCCTTTTTAAAGAATTAATTTTAAAAGAAAAAGATTTTCGAGAATTTATAACTGTTCATAACTGGAAAAGTTATCAAGATGCTTGCGTTGGCATTACATGTACAGCCGATGCCATTGTGCCTAATTGGGCATACATGCTTATTGCTGCAAATTTACAGCCTTATGCAAAGAAAATTGTATTTGGAAATCTTGATGAATTAGAAAAAGAATTGTTTTCAGAAGCAATAAAAAAAATTAATCCACAAGATTATCAAGATTGCCGACTTGTAATAAAAGGATGCAGCAAAATTAATGTGCCTGTTTCTGCTTATGTAGAAGTTACGGCACATTTTAAACCTTATGTAAAAAGCATAATGTATGGCGAGCCTTGCAGCACTGTTCCTGTTTATAAAAAGGCAAAATAAAAAGAATGTTCACCTAAATTTAACTCCTAAAAAAAACTATATCTACAAAAAAAGGCGGATATTACCCCGCCTATCTAAAAATTCAATTTAAGTTTATTCAAAACTAATTAATTCAACATCAAACACTAACCAAGATTTTGGTGGTATTACGCCCGGGTAACCTTGATCGCCATACGCTAGATCACTTGGGATAATAAATGTACATTTCCCTCCTACTTTCATTAATTGTATGCCCTCTGTCCAACCTTTAATTACTTGATTTAAGCCAAATGTAGCAGGTTGTCCACGATCTACGGAGCTATCAAACTTTTTACCATTGGACAATAATGTACCAGTGTAATGCACTGTTACTTTACTTGTTGCACTTGGACTTCCGCCTGCACCTTCTGTTTGCATAATGTAACGTAAGCCACTTGCAGTTACTTTGGCATTCTTATAATTCTCATCTAAAGCTTTTTCAACAGCAGCTAATTCTGCTTTTTGCTTTTCAAGAGCCTTTTCTTTTGCTATGGCTTGCATTTTTGTAAAAACTGCTGATGCATCAAAGGCCTTTGCCTCGTTTCCTTTTCTTAATATTGTAAGGCTAACAAGCGTATCATTGCCTTGAATTTTGTTTACCACTTCTTGTCCTTCTATAACATGTCCAAATACAGTATGTTTTCCATCTAACCAATCGGTTTTAACATGGGTAATAAAAAACTGACTTCCATTGGTATTTGGCCCCGAATTAGCCATTGATAAAATACCAGGTCCAATATGCTTTAATGTTGAATCAATTTCATCGTCAAACTTGTAACCAGGGCCACCTTGTCCATTGCCAAGAGGGCAACCACCTTGAATCATAAAATTTGGAATAACACGGTGAAATTTTAGTCCGTCATAAAATGGTGTGCCAGCAGGTTTTTTATCGTTAGCAATTTTACCTTCTGCTAATCCAACAAAATTGGCCACTGTAATGGGCGTTTTTTTCATTTCTAACATTAAAAATATATCGCCTTTATTTGTATTGATATGGGCATACATTCCATCTGTTTGTTTCTCCAAGAAATTTTTTTCCATTTTTACTTTGTTTTTATTGTTTGTTTGTGCACCTGCTAGTCCTACAATTAGAGTAAGACATGTTATTTGCAATAAATTTATAATTTTCAAGGTTTAAAAGTTTTTGTATTTTAAGTGGTCAAAATTAATAAAATTTTGACTTAGCTCTTACGCATTTTTTATGTTAAACATTATTTCTCCACTTAATCAGTATCAATTAGACTAAATTTTTTCCCTTATCCCTCTCTGCTGGAATATGAAGATAGCGTTGAGTAATTCTAAATTATTATTCAATTTGATGTAAAATTCAATTAAAAATACCTTACAAAAAAAGCCCCAATTTCTTGGGGCTTTTATTTTTCTTTCCTCAGAACTCATCTACTTTAAAATCTTCATTTCAGTTCTTCTATTTTGTTGGTGCTTTTCGTCGCTACAAACTGTACCGTCAACACATTCGTTTACAGGTTTTGTTTCGCCATATCCAATTTTCACAAGCCTATTCTTGTCAATTTTTACCTTTTCAATTTTCTTAGAGATCATATAGTTATAAACTGCGTTGGCTCTTTTATCAGATAATTTTTGGTTGTATTTATCTGTACCTCTGCAATCTGTATGAGCGCTCAATTCTATTTTTATTTCAGGATTGTCTAAAAGCATTTTCACAACTCCATCCAACACAGGGAATGCTTCTTTTCTTAATTTATACCTGTCATAATCAAAGAAAACTACACCCAAATCTAGAACAATTGGTTTTTCAATTTCAATCTTCATCAAGTCAAAGTCGTTAACTATTGAATCATTATCTTCTCTTTTCTTAGTTGAAATCTCTGCTTTTTTTATTAGATATCCTGTTTTACGCACAGTAATTAAATAATCGCTTTCCTCGGTTAATTTGTAATTATAATCCCCGTTTGAATCTGTTTGCAATGAGTCTATTGTGCCGGTAGTTTTGTTTTCAAAAATAATTGTTGCACCCGCTAAAGGTTGACCTTCGGAAGTAATTTTACCCTTTGAATAAAGTATTGGAGGGTTCATAACAAATTCAAAGATTCTGTCGGAACCATTTCTATTTGAAGCAAAATAACCTGTTTTTCCATCGCTATTTAAAATCAAACCAAAATCGTCTGATTTTGTATTTAAAGGATAATTTAAATTTATAGGAGACTTCCAATTCCCATTTTCTCCTTTGCATAAATAAACATCATAGCCACCCATATTTTTATGTCCGTTGGAAGCAAAATATAATCTTCCATCAAAAACGGATGGGAATTTTTCATCCATGGCCGTATTAATTGGAGGGCCAAGGTTTACAGGTTTTCCCCATTGTCCGCCTTCTAATGTACACATGTATAAATCGTATCCACCTTGTCCGTCAGGCATATTGGAAGAGAAGTATAGATATTTTCCATCTGCCGAAAGACTTGGATGCTCTACTGCATAATCCGGGTTGTTGTATGGGAAATCTGCTGCTTTTTTCCAAGCATCACCAACCAACGAATCTATTCTAATTTGAATGTTGTACTCTTTTTCATATTTTTCTGATGCTTTTACTTTTGGGAAAATATTACTTGAGTAGTATGCCATTGTACCTGCTTTGTTAAATGTTGCAGGACCTTGGTGATATTCGTCGTTTATTGAACCTTTCATTGGTTCTGGTTTTCCTAATTTTCCATCCTTGTCTTTTTTCATAAAGTACAAATCTTGATAAGCATTAAGAGTACCTGGATTTTGTTTTGATTCTCTTTTTGCAGCAACCTCTCCCACAACCACAATACCATCTTTGTAAAACGCAGGAGAATAAGCATTTATAAATCCTTTTACACCAGCATCTTTCACAGAATACCTGGTTGTGTCTTTATAGAATTGACCTAAATCGTTGCATGAATTCAGTAATAATTGAGCAGCAAAGTCACCCGGCTTTTCAGCTAAATATGTTTTAAACTGTTCCTTTGCTTCGTCGTATTTTCCAACACTCATTAATACTTTTCCGTAGTTTAATTTTGTTTGAGGGTCTATATCTTTAGCGTCTTTTAACCCTTTTGCAAAATACTTTTCTGCACTTGCATAGTTATTCATGTTTCTGTAACAATCGGCAAGTTTAATTGCAACATCTGCTTTGGGTTTTTTTGCATACGCTTTTTCATAAAACTTTGCAGCCTTGGCGTATCCATAAGCTTGATATTGAGTATCGCCCTGTTCTATATAGTAACTTGCACAGCCCGAAAGCATAATAACTACAAAACAAACGCTTAATATTTCTGTAAATCTCCTTTTCATCTTTTTTGACTGATATTTAAAACCCTTATAGGATTGTAACATAATTTATAGGTGTTATTAATGTTAAAAGTATCTTGGATTTTTTGCTTTTAATGGGTCTTTTCCAAAGTCGTAACCAATCATTACTTCAAATGAACCATTTGTAAGTCTTCCCAATTTGGTATATGAATAATCATAAGAGGCACCAATTCTTAATTGTCGAGAAATTTGGTATTCTGCTAAAGCTACAATTGCATCTCCGGTTCTAAAAGAAGCGCCCAACCAAAATGTTTCGTAGAACAAAGCATTTAAATTAATATCTGCTTGCAGTGGCGCTGCTTGCTGATATTTTAACAAGAAAGAGGGCTTTAAAGTGATAGTTGAACCAAGGTCAAATAAATATCCACCAGTAAGTAAGTAATGTCTTTTAACGAAAGTAGATTTTTCTACGTTAAAGTCAAATGCTTTACTTGGCTCCTTTCCAATTAATGTTGGAATAGAGAATCCCAAATATCCTTTCTTTGAATAATAGTACATTCCAAAACCAGCTCTTGGACCCCAAAAGCTATTTGGAGCTAATGCTTGGTCATTTCCGTCCCAAGCAAAAGGTGTTTTTCTTGAAACATTTACCAATCCTGCACTTATACCAAAGGATAATTTAGATGTTTTATTAATGCCAATATGATAAGCATAGTTAAGTAAGATATCATTGCGGCTATTTTTACCAATGTTGTCGTTTGCAAAAGTTAGGCCTACACCCATAGTTTTGCTTTTAATAGGACCATCAATGGCAAACACATTAGTTTTAGGAGCACCATCAAAACCCATCCACTGATTACGGTGAATAAAACTTGTTCCAAAATATTTGTGCGAACCAGCATAGGCCGGGTTCAAAAACAAACCATTAAACATGTAGTGGCTTAGCATTGGATCTTGTTGTGCAAAACCCTTAGAGCCTATTAACAGTAAGGCAATAATTGCAAGTAACTTTCTCATTTTATATGTTATAGTATTTTTCATAGCTTCTCAGTTTTAAAAATTATCTTCTTAGGTCAACAAATCCTTTAATTAAATCTCTTCCTGGAATATCTAGTGTAATAAAATAAGTTCCCTCCGCCATACTTTCACCATTATTAGCATTTCCATCCCATTCGTTTTTGTAACCTACTTTATCATACACAATATTTCCCCATCTGTTGTACACCGTAAACTTGTTATCAGGATAATTTTCAATTGCTCCAATAACAAAGAAGTCATTCTTGCCATCTCCATTAGGGGTAAATCCTTCAGGTAATTTAAATGGCAGTGGTTCTTTTAAGTAAACAGAATCTTTTGCTGAACATTCATTTGCATCGGTAACAATTACTTTGTACCAACCTTTCTTAAGACCAGTGATGTCTTCAGTTGTTACTAGATTGGTGTTTGATGAATCAACCCACTGAATGTTGAATGGATTTACACCTCCTGTTATAGTTAAATCAATTTCTCCATCACTGCCGCCATTTACGCTTATGTTGTTATCACCCGGAGTATAAATTTTGGGAGCAAGTTTAAGTTCAAGTGCAGCTCCTGGTGTTACTTCAATTACAAGTGGTTTTGAAATTTTGGAGCAGAAATCATTGCTAACCGTAACAGTAAATGTTCCTGAACTTTCCACGGTTATTGACTGTGACGTTGCACCTGTTGACCACTGATTGTTTGTTGAAGAAGAGGAAGTTAGCGTTATTGTTCCTTTGTTATTACAAGGAGAAATTGTTCCTACTTGAGTAATTGTAGGAGTAGTAACTGAATCTTTTACAACAATATTTGTAGGAGGGAATGAGGCCCTTGTGCAACCATTATTATCCGTTACCAATGCATAATAATCGCCAGAGGCAAACACTGCTTGAGATACACCTAAACCTAATAGAATATCAGGGTTACCGCCTAAACCAACTTTAAACCATTGGAAATTAACTCCTGTTGGAGAAGAAACAAATAGGGTAGCTGTATCACCTTGACAGAAAGTAGTAGGATTTGCGGTATTTATTATAGCACTTGGTCTAGGGTTTGAGGTAACATTTATACTCGCAGAGGCAACAGAACAAGACCCAACCACAGTTGAAACGGTATAAGTTCCAGAATTAAACACAACAATACTTTGAGAGAAACTTCCATTTGACCAAACATTATTTAGGGCATTACTAGAAGTTAAAACCACACTACCTCCTTGACAGAAAGTTGTTGGTCCATTTGCAGTTATAACAGGAGCAGAGGCAGGTTGTTCAACATTTACCTGAGTAAGAGGTGTGGTAGAAGCACATCCATTGGTATATGTAACGGTGCAGGTGTAAACTCCTGTTGTTGTTACTGTAATGGATTGTGTGGTTTCGCCATTTGGTATCCAAAGATATGTAGCCCCAGGAGTTGCAGTTAAGACAACTGAACCACCTTGGCAGAAAGTAGTAGGACCGCTGGCAACTATTGTTGCTGCAGTGGCATTTATGATGTTTATAATTGCTGAGCTTGAAGTGGAGCCACATGCATTAGTTACTGTTACAGAATACGTTCCGCTAGATGTTACATCAATGGTTTGACTAGTTGAACTATTGCTCCAAACATATGTTGAACCCGGATTTTGAGCATTTAATGTTATTGTTCCACTGCAAACATCATAAGGGCCACCTAAATTTAATGAAGGAACTTGACCTGCATAGTTAATAACAATAGTATCTGTTGAGGTGCAAGAGTTTCCAAAGTTAGCTAATACACTGTATGTTCCAGACTGGTTAACAGTAATTGTTGAACCTCCTGTTATAGGGCCATCTGGTCCTGTCCAGCTGTATGAATTAGCACCGGTTCCTGCATTTAACGTTACTATCCCCGCACATTGTGTAATGTCGTTTCCAAGATTTACGACAGGTGTAGGAGTAATTGTAACGTTTACAGCACTGCTTGTTGTTGTTCCGCAGGCATTTGTTACTGCCACCGTAATGTTGCTGGTTGTTGAAGTAATATCTATTGTTTGGGTGGTTGCTCCTGTGCTCCATAAATAAGTAGCTCCGGCGTTCCCTGCATTTAGGGTTAAAGTTCCGCAGTTTGTTTGATTAGCTGCACCCAAATCCACAATCGGCAAATTGTTTTCTATGTTCACTACCACATTGTCTGTTCCAGTACATCCATCTGGTGCGGTAACTAGAACAGAATAAGTTCCACTTGTTGTAACAGTTATTGTTTGATTAGTTCCAGGAATTACTCCGTTTGCATCTGACCAAACAAAAGTTGAGTTAGATGGTTGATTTCCGGCATCGAGAGTTGCAGAATTACAAACAGTTACATCATTACCTAAATTCACAGGTAGGTTTGGACTAATTGTAACTGATATTGCATTGCTTGTGGTTGTTCCGCAGGCATTTGTTACTGCCACCGTAATGTTGCTGGTTGTTGAAGTAATATCTATTGTTTGGGTGGTTGCTCCTGTGCTCCATAAATAAGTAGCTCCGGCGTTCCCTGCATTTAGGGTTAAAGTTCCGCAGTTTGTTTGATTAGCTGCACCCAAATCCACAATCGGCAAATTGTTTTCTATGTTCACTACCACATTGTCTGTTCCAGTACATCCATCTGGTGCGGTAACTAGAACAGAATAAGTTCCACTTGTTGTAACAGTTATTGTTTGATTAGTTCCAGGAATTACTCCGTTTGCATCTGACCAAACAAAAGTTGAGTTAGATGGTTGATTTCCGGCATCGAGAGTTGCAGAATTACAAACAGTTACATCATTACCTAAATTCACAGGTAGGTTTGGACTAATTGTAACTGATATTGCATTGCTTGTGGTTGTTCCGCAGGCATTTGTTACCGTTACTGAAATTGGCGACAGTGAAGATTGAGTAACGTTTATTGTTTGTGTTGTAGCACCTGTACTCCATAAATAGCTAGCACCTAGGTTTAATGCATCAAGCGTTACTGAACCACAAGAAACAATATCAACACCTAAATCTATTACTGGGTTTTGATTAAAAATTGTTACTGTTGTACTTAATGAAACAGAACAAGTTGCTGAGTTTGTTACCACTACGGAGTAAGTACCAGAAACGGTTACGTCAAATGTTGGATTTGTTCCTGCACCATTATTCCAATTAAATGTAGTTCCTGCAGGCTGGGTTCCTACTGAAAGTATTGCCGAATTACAGCCACTTATATTTTGACTTATTGATGCAATTGGAGCAGTTCCAATTTCAACATCAATAGAACCAGTTCCTGTTCCACAAGCATTTGTAACATCCACTGTATATGTTCCTGACTGATTTACTTGAATAGTCTGTGTTTGTGCGTTATTAAAATTCCATAAGTATGTTGCACCAGCATTTCCGGCATCAAGTGTAGCCTCACCTCCACATTGTGCAATGTCATTTCCTAAATTTACAACAGGAATATTATTGTCTATTATTACTTGTGTAGATTGTGTTGTAGAACAATTAAATGCATTGGTTACTATTACCGAGTACAATCCACTTGTTGATGCAACAAACTCTTGGGTTGTAATATTTCCGGGGGTCCATAAAAAAGTTGAACCAGGATTTCCTGCATCTAATGTTATTGTAGTATTACAAACAGGAGAATTATTGATTATTGTAACAACAGGAGAAGGATTTATTGAAATGTTTATTGGTTCTGAAACAGTTGTTCCACATGCTCCGGATACTGTAACAAAATAGCTTCCTGATTCAGAAACTGAAATTATTTGAGTTGTTGCAGCATTGCTCCAAACATAAGTTGAACCAATATTTCCTGCATCTAATTGAACGGAGCCGCCACACTGCGAAACATCGTTTCCTAAATCTACTACCGGAACACTATTTTCGAGGTTAACAAAAATATTATCAGATCCAGTACAGCCATTAACATCTGTAACCAAAACTGAATAAGTACCCGTTTGCGATACATTTATTGTTTGTGTTGTTTGAGTAATTGGTGAAGGTCCGGACCATGAGTATGATGTTGCGCCAGAAATTCCAGCATTCAATTCAACAGTACCACCACATTGAGTAATATCTTGACCTAAGTCTACAACTGGGCTAGTATTTATTGTTACTATTATTGGAGCACTAATTGTTGTTCCGCAACCATTAGTTACTTCTACAAAACTACTGCTTGTTTGATTTATGTTAATTGTTTGTGTTGTTTCACCATTATTCCACAAATAAGTTGCACCAGGGTTTTGTGCATCAAGTAAAACAACACCGCCGCATTGAGTTATAGCGTTTCCTAAATTTACAACAGGTAAACTAGTATCTAGGTTAACAAATATTTGATCCGAACCGTTGCATGAATTTCCATCTGTTATTGTAACCGTGTATAAACCGGTTTGAGAAACAGTAATTGTTTGTGTGGTTTGACTTATTGGACCTGATGGACCTGACCATTCATAAGCAACCCCACTTATTCCGGCATCTAAAAGAACTGTTCCACCACACTGAGTAATATCATTTCCTAAATTTACAATTGAAGCAGAATTAATAGTTACAGAAATTGGAGTACTTGTTGTGGTTCCGCAGGCATTTGTTACTGCTACAGTAATAGAATTAGTAGTTTGACTTACAGAAATACTAGATGTTGTTTCTCCGTTTGGAGACCATAAATAAGTAGCCCCTGCATTTGTTGCATCTAATGTAACGCTGCCACCACATTGCGTTACGTTGTTTAAATTAACTTCTGGAGGAGTTGTGTTTATTAAAACATCTGCAAAACCAATAGCCGAACAATTTTGGGTATTTGTTACAATTACTGAGTATTGACCGCTTGAAGTAGCAGAAATAGTTTGTGTTGTTTGACCACCATTCCATAAATAAGTTGAGCCAGCATTTCCTGCATCAAGCGTAACAGGATTTACACACGAAGAGAATGGTCCGCCTATATTTACAACAGGAACGGGACTTAAGGTAACATCAATTGGCTGACTTACAAAAGTTCCACAAACATTGGTTATCTCAACAGTTAAATTTTGTACCGAACTTGTTAAAGTAATATCTTGTGTAGTTGCTCCATTGCTCCATAGGTATGTAGAACCATTATTACCAGCTGAGATAACAATGCTGTTGGCACATTGGTTAATATCATTTAATACTAGGTTTGGAAATGTAAATACTTGAGCATTTACTGTATTTGATGACGCTGAACAACCTTGAGCGTTTGTTACTATTAAAGAATAATTACCAGATTCTGTTACATTAATTTGATTTCCTGTTTGTCCGTTGCTCCAGGTGTTTCCGGTTAGGGAACTAGAAATAAGGGTAGCCGCACTTCCTTGACATATTTCAATAGGACCGGCTGGAGTGATTGCTGGTGTTGCAGGATTTTCATTAACAACAACTGAAACGGGTAGAGAGCTTATGTTGCACGCTTCATTTGCAACAGTTATGTTGGAGGTAGTTTGATTCACTTCTATTGATGGTGCATTAGAACCTGTACTCCAAACATTTCCGAAAGGAATTGAAGAAGTTAAAATTACTGAACCACCCTCACAAAAAGTTAATGGGCCATTTGCAGTTATTGTTGGAACCACAGCAGGTATTTCGACAACATTTATTAATGCTTCAAAAGAAGTACATCCATTTATGTCTGTATGAGTAACAGAGTATACTCCACCGGCAGAAACGGTAATTGACTGAGTTGTTTGGCCATTACTCCAAACATTTCCCGCAGTATAATTTGATGTTAATGTTAAACTTCCACCTGTACAAATAGTATTAGAGCCTAAATTAGTTGTAATTTGAGGTGGTGCTGGAATTTGATTAAAAGAAACTGTAACCGGACTTGAAGTAGCTGAACATGAATTAATATCAAAAATTGTAACCGTATAATCTCCAGGTTGGTTGGTTTGTGCTGTTTGGTTATTTCCTAAACCATTGCTCCAGGAATAACCAGTTGCCGCAGTTGAAGTTAATACTACCGGTAAATTAGAACAATTAACAAAGTTTGTGGGCGATGAAATTACTGGTGCAGAGGGTATTGGATTTACGGTTACCACCACTGGTGCAGAGGGAGTGGAACAACCTTGTATTTCTACAGTAATTGTTTGAGACGAATTTACTGTAATACTTTGTGTGGTTTCACCAGTGCTCCACAAGTTACCTGTAGCACTATTACTTGTAAGTACTACTGAACCTCCATCACAAAAAGCAACATTAGCCGAAGGAGAAATTGTTGGAGTTTGCACCGGATTTACAATAACTTCAATTGGCAGTGATGTAGCAGAGCATCCGTTGTTATCTATTGTTGTAACAGATAAAATTTGCGCAGATTGTGTAACAT
The DNA here is from genome assembly GCA_037131955.1 of Bacteroidota bacterium. Taxonomy (GTDB): domain Bacteria; phylum Bacteroidota; class Bacteroidia; order UBA4408; family UBA4408; genus CAIMMJ01. The sequence continues at coordinate 38,120 of JBAXQC010000006.1, read as the reverse complement.
TTATTGTTTCTTGATTTCCTCCATTTGTCCATGAATAGGAAACAGCAGAAGGAACAGCAGTTAAATTTACAGAAGCTCCTTGACAAAAATTAAGCGGACCATCTGCAACAATTAATGGCGTAACTGGCACATTTTCTGTAACATTGATAATATTGGAAGTTGATGAACAATTGCTACCGTCGGTAACAACAGCGCTAAACGAGCCTGAATTAGAAACAGTAATGCCTGCTGCAGATATTCCGTTTGACCATACAACGTCATTTATATTAGATAACAATGAAACTGATTCACCTTCACAAAATACAATTGGCCCTTGAGCTGAAATAACTGGTGCTGTTGGAAGTGGATTTACAGTAACAACAATTACGTTGGAAGTTGTTGAACAATTTAAACCATTTGTTTCAGTTACAGAATATGAACCAGATTCAATAACCGAAATGGTATTAGTGTTGGCTATATTATTACTCCATAATACGTCTCCGGTTCCAACTACTGCAGTAAGATTTACAACACCGCCTTCACAAAAAACAAGCGGTCCATCTGCAGTTACAACCGGAGCAATTGGAGATGTATTTACAAAAACTTCAACTGGTGCAGAAGGCAAGGAACATCCATCTAGCAAAGTTGTAAATACACCAGGGGTCGTAACAATTATTGAAGAGCTTGTTTCATTTGTACTCCATAAATTTCCTACAGCAACATTACTTGTAAGTGTAACACTTTGACCTTCGCATATAGTGATTGGTCCTGCAGGTGAAATAACTGGGACAGTATTGGGAACATTTGTAATAATCCTTGGGGAGGAAGTTGCCTCGCAACCATTTGCGTCTATGGTGGTTACTGTAACAGTTTGAGTTGTAGAAACTGTTACTTCGTTTGTATTTCCTCCTACCGACCAATTGTATGAATTTGCAGGAGTTGAGGTAAGAACAACATTTAAACCATCACAAAAAGTAGTGTCACCACTGGCAGTTATTACAGGAACAACAGGAATGTTTGAAACAATATTAAAAGGTAATGAGGAAACGGTGCAATTATTTTGGTCGGTTAAAATTACTGTGTAATCTCCGGTTGTATCAAATGTAGCTGTTTGAGTAGTTTGACCATTTGACCAAAGGAGTGAAAAATCTGAAGTAGGTGCAATATCAGAAATTAATTCCACATCATTTCCGAGTCCAAAGCAGAAGGGAGTAACACCATTGTTTAAACTTATTACAGGTGTTGGAGGAGATGGGAAATTAATTAATGTAAAAGAATTTGAAGAGGAACAATTAGCTGCACTAGAAGTGGTAACTGTATAAGTTATTGGGGCAGAAACAGTAATTTGTTGAGTTGTTTCGCCGGTACTCCAAACATTTGGGAATGTACTGCTAGAGGTTAGTGTAACTGTAGATCCTTGGCAAGCAGACGTACTTCCTGATGAAGTAAAAATTGTAGGTATTGGAGGTGGTGAAACTACATTTATTTGCAAAGGAGCAGAAATTGCAGTACAATTATCAGAAGAAATAACTGTAACTGTATAGCTGGCTTGAGTAGAAACTGTTATGGAAGGTGTAGTTTGTCCACCCGGATTCCACAAAAACTGCAAACCGCTTTGTGATACTTCTGCATTTAATGTGATGGAATCATTGTCGCATATTGTAGTTGGTTGTCCATTTACATTTATTGTAGGTGTTGGAGGTATAGGAAAGATGGTGGCAACAACAGGATATCTTTTGGGATTTGCACAAGCAGCAGCCTCTGCAACATAAAAAGTTGTTGTTGTACTTAGAATTGGAGTATTAAAAACAGCTGAATTTGTTTGAACAACATTTCCACCTGTTTGTGCATCAAACCAATTGTAAGCATTTGCTCCAGAAGTGCCTCCAGAAACTGAAAGTTGAACAGATAAGGGGCCACAACTAGAGCCACTCACAGGAATTAAAGCCGGATACTCATACGCTCCAATATCTGAAGTGTTTACTCTTGGGGTTCCTCTTTGATCAGTTGAACTTGCACCAAGGTCGTTTCCTGCATCAATTGCCTGGCTGCAAGCATTTAATGAAACTGTTGGTGTTGCTCCTCCATTAGAACCTAAAACAGGTGGGAAATCTAGAACAGAATTATTTGATAATGGAATAATATTGCCCGTTAAATTAGCACCTGATTCAAATGCAAACCCGGTTAAATCTCCAATAATATTATGTCCGAATGTAGATAAGATTCTGTCTTGAGCAGTATCAGGATTTATTTGAATATCATTTCCTAAGTTTAATGAACTTTGTGCACTATTGTTAACAATTATTGAATTATTAATTTGAATTGCGCCTGCATTGATGTAAAAGCCTCCACCCAAACCGGTTGAAATGTTGTTTGTTACAGTACAATTAATTATATTAATTTCAGATGGATTAATAATATCAAAACCGCCTCCTACAGCAGATCTGTTTCCAAAGATGGTAGAATTGCGAACAGTTAAGGAACATTGACCAGAAGTGGCGATACCTCCACCAATTCCTCCAAAATTTAAATTATTGCTTACAGTGGAGTTTAAAATTTGAACTGTAGAATTTGTTATTCTTACCCCTCCACCTATATTTTGAGAGCCAAAATTATTTGTTATTAGGCAATTGTTTAAAATTACATTTGAGTTTTGGATATTTAATCCACCACCGTCTCCAAAACCATTTTGGAAAGAAATGTTTCTTATTTCAACATTGGGCGTTCCACTACCAGTATTGGCAATTGTTAATACACTATTAACAAGAGTTCCATTGATAGTACACAACGAACCATTTGGACCAATAATCAAAACATCTGAAGCCAAAAATGGCAATTCAGAAATTGTAGTTACTGAACTTACAGCAGACATATCGATGGTATCTAAGCCTGCAGAAAAAACATTGGCAAAGTTTATTGCTTCTCTGAGTGAACCGGGCAAACCTGCCGGTAAATTTCCATCGTTAATTTGAGTTATTGGATAAATTGTAGCCTTGGCAGGGAGTACTCCAAATAAAAAAATGGAAAGAATTGTTACAATCCTTGCCGATTTCTTCCTTAGTTTTATCATAGTAATTTTATAAATATTCAATTATGTAAATTATTTAAAAAGGCGAAAGTAACATTAGCTTTGGGAAATTCAAAAAAAATTATCATGAATTATTAATAAATCTGTGTTAATTCAATTAATTAATTCACATTTAAGGCGTTGTTAAGAAAAATTTAAGGAAGGTGAAAAGTGAATTCTGTTTTTGATAATAAGGGTTTGCCGTTAACAATAGATATAATCCGTTCATCTGGAATTAGTTTAAACTGTTTCAATTATTTACAATCAATTTCACTGCTTATTCCACTGATAATCTTCTGTTTACTAGAATAAACTTGTGTATCATTTATCAATTAAAAAAGAACAATTTGGGGGATTTTTTTTACTATTTTTTTACCTCATTTTCTATGCTATTTAAAAGAAATACACTAAGTTGTTTAAAATAGCCGTTACAGAATTACCCTTGCTGAATTGGATGAAAAAGAAATCCACTATTTTATTGAATCTTTACTTTTTTTGATTTTGATTTCGCTGCAATTTTTACAAAATTTGTTTTTAACTAGAGAGCTGTCAAACTTCAAAACATAAAAAGCTTTTTTGAATGGAGGATTCTCATTTTGAATTTTTCTTAGCAAATAGCATTAATTCACAGAAAAACTGATATTAAAGGTAAATAGAGGCAAAACCAAGATTATAAAACTTATTCTTAAAAATTATTGATTTCATAGTGGTTTCTTTGCAACTAGCGTTAAAACTGTTTCAATTGCCACAATTTCGTTTTTCTGATTACTTACTTCTACAGCCCACTCCACAACGCCTTGGGGAATTTGTCCTTCTCTGTCTTCTTTTTCAGTTTTTCGTTTACATGTTAGTTTTACCTTAATTGTGTCACCAACATATACTGGTTGTATAAAACGCAAACTATCCAATCCGTAATTAGCTAAAACAGGTCCTTTTTTAGGGTCAACAAAAAGCCCAGCTGCTGCAGAAATAACAAAATATCCATGAGCAACTCTTTTTTCGAAAATTGAACCTTCTAAAGAGGTTTCATCGGTATGAGCATAAAAATAATCGCCGCTTATTCCTGCAAAATTTACTATATCCGCTTCAGTAACTGTTCGTTTGTGGGTAAAAAGTGTTTCACCAATTTCTAATTCTTCAAAATATTTTCTAAACGGATGTATTTTATCTTCTTTTGTGTCGGAACCAGTTAGGTAAGTATTTGTTATGTGAGTTAAGGTTGTTGGAGATCCTTGAATAGCAGTTCTCTGCATGTAATGATGAACCCCTCTAATTCCACCCATTTCTTCTCCACCACCTGCTCTACCCGGACCACCGTGAACTAAATGTGGCAGAGGACTTCCATGTCCGGTTGATTCTTTTGCACAGCGTTCATTTATTACAACTAAGCGGCCATGCATGGCAGCAGTGTTTAATACTAAACTTTTTGCAATTGAATTGTCTGCAGTAAAAATTGATGAACACAAACTCCCTTTTCCCATTTTTGAAATTAGGGCTGCTTCTTCAATTGAACTGTAAGGCATTATTGTACTACAAGGACCAAAGGCTTCTATTTCGTGAGGAGCAATATTACTTAAAGGATTTTTACAATACAATAAAGTTGGAGAAAAAAATGAGCCGTCATTTGCATTTGCATCAATCAATTGCATTTCTGATTGATTACCGTAAACAAGCTCGCAAGATTTTTTTAGTTCATTAATTTTTGATGCAACATCGTTTACTTGGTCTTTACCTGCTAATGCACCCATTCTAACTCCATCGGTTTGTGGATTTCCGATTGTTGTAGTTTTTAATTTTTCAACAATTGCTTTGGAAACATCTTCTAGTAAATTTTCTGGAACAATAATCCTTCTTATGGCAGTACATTTCTGACCTGCTTTAACTGTCATTTCTTTTACGACTTCTTTTACGAACAAAGAAAACTCTGGAGTTGATGGATTAGCATCTGTGCCTAAAATTGAGCAATTTAATGAATCGGCTTCCATATTAAACCTCACTGAATTTTCTAAAATTGTAGGGTGAGATTTAAGCATTTTTCCTGTACTTGCAGAGCCTGTGAAAGTTACTACATCTTGACAATCTAAATAATTTAATATATCTCCTGCGGAGCCACAAATAAGTTGCAAAGCACCTGCAGGTAAAATATTTGATTGTACTATTTCTTCTACTACCAAGTGCGTAAGATAACAGGTAACGGTTGCCGGCTTTACGATGGTAGGCATCCCTGCTAAAAAATTAACAGCAATTTTTTCTAGCATTCCCCAAACAGGGAAATTAAATGCATTAATGTGAATTGCAACTCCTTCTAATGGAACACATATGTGCTGGGCAGTAAATGTTCCATTTTTAGAAATATTTTCTTGATTGCCATCCATTAAAAAAGTTTCGTCGGGCAACTCTCTTCTGCCTTTACTGGCATATACAAATAAGTTTCCTATACCACCTTCTATATCTATCCAACTGTCTATTTTGGTTGCACCGGTTGAGTAGGATAACTTATAAAACAACTCTTTTTTAGTTCCCAAATGCAGAGCCAGCGCTTTAATCATTCTAGCTCTTTGATGGAATGTCATTTTACGTAAAGCTGGTCCACCAATAGTTTTTGCGTAGCTTAACATTTCTTTAAAGTCTAAGCCTTTTGAACTTGCCAAAAACAAATCGTTTCCGTTAATCGAGTCTTTTAGAATAATACCGTCGTCTGTTCCTTCAATCCAGCTTCCAACAGCATAACTTTTTAGTTTTTTTAGTGTACTCATTTTTAAATTTATTTTACTGCACCAAATATAATTTGTTCAACCACCGAAGGATCTAAAAGTGTAGATGTGTCACCTAAACTTTGTGTTTCTCCCTCTGCAATTTTTCTTAGTATTCTTCGCATGATTTTTCCTGACCTTGTTTTTGGCAAACCAGTTACAAGTTGAATTTTATCAGGCTTTGCTATTGGCCCAATAAATTTTGTAACTTCTGCTAAAATTTCTCTTTTTAAAGTTTCTACATTTTTTTCACTGTTGGTGCAAATTACATAAGCGTAAATTCCTTGTCCTTTTATATCGTGTGGATAACCAACAACTGCACTTTCTACAATATCGGGGTGCATGTTAATAGCACTTTCTACTTCGGCAGTACCTATTCTATGTCCAGAAATATTCATAACATCGTCAACCCTACCCGTTATTCTGTAATAGCCATCTTGGTCTCTTCTACAGCCATCTCCGGTGAAATACAAATTTTTATAAGTAGAAAAATAGGTACTTCTGCACCTTTCATGATCGCCATAAGTTGTTCTGATAATTGAAGGCCAAGGAAACTTAATGCACAAATTCCCTTCAACATTGTTTCCCAAAATTTCATTTCCGTTTTCATCTACTAAAATTGGCTGTACACCGGGCAAAGGTAAAGTTGCAAATCCAGGCTTTGTTTTTGTTATACCAGCAATTGGCGAAATTAATATTCCGCCAGTTTCTGTTTGCCACCATGTATCAACTATTGGGCAATTATTTTTTCCAATATTTGTATTGTACCATTCCCAAGCTTCTACATTTATTGGTTCGCCCACCGAACCCAATACTCTTAGTGAACTTAAATCGTATGGCTTTATGAATTCTATTCCGCATGCTTCTAATGCTCTAATTGCAGTTGGTGCAGTGTAAAAAATATTTACTTTATATTTTTCAACTATTTTCCAAAATCTTCCTGCATCGGGATATGTGGGAACACCTTCAAAAAGTATGGATGTAGCTGCATTCAATAAAGGAGCATAAACAATATATGAGTGTCCGGTTATCCAACCGATATCTGCAGTACACCAAAAAACTTCATTTTGCTTGTATTGAAAAACCGTGGCAAATGTATATGCGGTGTAAATCATATAACCTCCACATGTGTGCACTACACCTTTAGGTTTACCGGTACTTCCGCTTGTGTATAAAATAAACAATGGATCTTCTGAATCCATTTCGGTTGCCTCGCAAAACTTTTCCTTTTTTGAGACTTCTTGATCCCACCAAAAATCTCTTCCTGGTTTAATATCAATTGTGCTTGAGGTTCTCTTTTTTACCAAAACATTAGTTACACCGGGGCACAATTCCAAGGCTTCATCAACAGTAGATTTCATTGGAATTGTTTTATTTCCTCGGTATGCACCATCTGTGGTGATTACTAATTTTGCATCACAATCTTGAATTCTGTCGGAGATTGCAGTTGCAGAAAATCCACCAAAAATTACTGAATGGACTGCTCCAATTCTTGCACACGCTAATACGCTAATAGCCAATTCAGGTATCATTGGCATGTATAAACACACCTTATCTCCTTTGTTAATTCCAATAGATTTTAGATAATTTGAAAGCTGACAAACCTGCTCAAATAATTCATTGTAGGTAATTGATTTTAAAGATGGAGTATCCTCGTTTTCTTCGAAATAAAAAGCAATTTTATCTCCATTTTCTTTAAGATTTCTGTCTAAACAATTCTCAGTAATGTTTAGTTTTCCATTTAAAAACCAGTTGGTTTGGGCAGTTTTAAAATTCCATTCCAATGTTTTATCCCACTTTTTTCTCCAAATAAAACTATCAGCAATTTCTTCCCAAAACTTTTCAGGTGCATCTATAGAATCTTTATAGATTTTTTGATACTCAAGAAAGGAATTTGGAATTTTATTTATCATAAAAACTTTTTCTATTCTTGTTTTGATAAGTTATTTAAAATTGGCAACTTTATGTTGTCAGAAACGATGTAGGAACTTGGAAAATTTGCTGCAATTAGTTTTTGAAATTTTACTGCTTCGTATCTAGTTCTAAAATCACCAGTTCTAATTCTAAAATTTGGTTGTTGATAGCTTTCGTAAGCCTCAATTTGAGGGTAAAGAGTTAAAAATTTAGTTTTTATTTCTTTTGCCTTTTCTCTGTCGTTTCCAAAATGAATTTGCACTCTAAAACCATCAATTGTTTGATTCTTCTTGTTTTCTTCGAGATATCTCTCAAAAAGTTTTGTTACTTTAGATTCTGCAGAGATTTCTAATTTTCCAAAATGTTGTGAAAAGCAATTGATTGAAAAAAAAGAAATAGAAATAAAGAAACAAAAAGTACATTTAAGCATATTGCAATTATAAATTATCGAATGAATTTTCTACGATACTTTTTTGCTGTGCAGCATGCATTTTAGGTGAACCAGTTGCTGGCGAGGCACTTTCTTCTCTGGCAATAACATTAAGCTTTATTGATTTTAATGTTCTATGTAAATATGGCCAAGCTCCCATATTCTCTGGCTCTTCTTGCACCCAAGTAAATTCTGTTGCTTTAGAATATTTTTCAAAAAGTTTATTCACTTGGTTTAATGGAAAAGGATAAAGTTGCTCAATCCTTACAATAGCTACATTATTAATTTTATTTAAAATTCTGTAGTCGTTTAAATCGTAATAAATTTTACCTGTACAAAAAAGAATTCTTTTTACATCCTTAGAAATAATAAAAGTATCATCAATTACCTCTTTAAATTTTTGCGAAGAAAATTCCTCTAATTTTGAAACACATTTTGGATGACGAAGCAGGCTTTTGGGTGTGAAGGCGATGAGTGGTTTTCTAAAATTATTTTTTAATTGCCTTCTAAGTACATGAAAGAAATTTGCAGGAGTTGTAATGTTAACAACGTACATATTATACTCTGCGCAAAGCACTAAAAATCTTTCCATTCTTGCGCTGCTGTGTTCGCTACCCTGACCCTCGTAACCGTGAGGAAGAAATAAACAAATTCCATTCATTCTTCTCCATTTATCTTCTGCGCTGCTCAAATATTGGTCAATGATAATTTGGGCACCATTATTAAAATCACCAAATTGAGCCTCCCAAATTGTTAATGTGTTTGGAGATGCCATTGCATAGCCATAATCAAAACCTAAAACTCCGTATTCTGATAACAAACTGTTGTAGACATAAAAAGGTGCTTGTGTATTGGATAAGTTTGAAAGTGGAATGTATTCTTCTTCAGACTCGTCCATTTTTACAACTGCATGGCGGTGAGAAAAAGTTCCTCTTTCTACATCTTGCCCGCTTAGCCTAACCGCATGCCCTTCTAAGAGCAGTGTTGCATAGGCCATTAATTCGCCTGTTGCCCAATCGTAAGAATTGGTATTGTTCATTTCTGCCCTTTCTTTAAACAGCTTTAGAATTTTTACAAAAAAGTGTTTGTCTTTAGGAAGAGTTGATGTTTTAGCGACTAATTCTTTAAAAAGTTCAGCATTTACAGATGTGTCGATAGATTCTTCAAAGTCTTTTTCATCTGTTACTTTTATTCCTTTCCATACACCTTCTAAAAAAGAAGTAATTTTTGTTTTTCTAATTTGTTTTGCAAAGTCTAATCTGTCTTGAAGAGTTGATTTAAATTCTTTGTCAATTTCTTTTGCTTCGGTATCAGTAACAACTCCTTCGCTAATCAATTTTTTTAGATAGATTTCTCTTGGATTGGGATGTTTTTCAATTGCTTTGTAGAGTAATGGCTGCGTGAAACGAGGTTCGTCTCCTTCGTTGTGTCCGTACTTTCTGTAACAGAGCAAATCAATAAAAACATCTCGTTCAAATTTTTGACGAAATTCCATTGCTAATTTAATTGCATAAACTAGTCCTTCTACATCATCTCCGTTAACATGAAAAACTGGAGACAACACAACTTTGGCAATATCTGTGCAATAGGTAGAAGACCTTGCGTCGAGATAATTTGTAGTAAATCCTATTTGATTGTTTATAACTAAATGGATAGTTCCACCTGTTTTATATCCATCTAATTTAGACATTTGAATAAGTTCATAAACTATTCCTTGGCCGGCTACTGCGGCATCTCCGTGGATAATAATAGGAGCTAATTTTGAAAAATCCCCTTTGTAAACATTGTCTATTTTTGCTCTTGATATGCCTTGAACTACACTTGCAACTGTCTCCAGGTGCGATGGATTGGGAGTTAAACTTAAATGAATTTTTTTTCCTTCTTTGGTAATAATATTTGTTGAGTAGCCTAAATGATATTTAACATCTCCATCAAAGAGCGCTAACTCGTATTCTTTCCCTTCAAATTCATTAAAAATATCCTCGTATGTTTTATTCATAATATTGGCAAGAACATTTAATCTTCCACGATGAGCCATGCCAATAACAAATTCTTCTAAACCTAAAGAAGCACCTTTTTCAATTACTGCATCCAATGCAGGTATAAGTGCTTCTGCTCCTTCTAGCGAAAATCTTTTTTGTCCAACAAATTTTGTGTGCAAAAAATTTTCAAATAATACTGCTTTGCTAATTTTATTTAAAAGATGTTTTTTCTCATCCAATGTCAAATTTGGTAAATTTTGACAACTCTCCATTTTACTTTGCAACCAATCAGAAACCTTACCGTTTCTTATGTATTTATATTCTACACCTACTGTGCGGCAATATGTAATTTTAAGAAATGATATTATGTCTTTTAACTTTCTTGGGCCAAGACCAATTTCATTGCCTGCTTCAAATACAGTTTCCATATCATTTTCACTCAATCCAATTAAATGTATGTCATCTAAAGTTGGAGTATACTGCCTTCTTTTTCTAACAGGGTTAGTTTCTGTGTATAAGTGTCCTGAACTGCGGTAGAGATTTATAAGATTTAATACTGCAAACTCTTTTTTAATATTCTCAGGAACAGTTAAAGAAGAGGAGCCTAAAGAAGATGGTAGCTCTGAAAAATTTGTTCTTGCAAATTCAAATCCTTCAAAAAACTTTTGCCAATCTTTTTCTATTGAATTAGGATTAGATGTATATTGGTTATACAAATCATCGATTGCAGCAGTATGTCCGTTGCTTAAGTAGGAAAATTTATCCATTTATTTTTGTGTCAAATTGGTGCTAAGATAACCGATTTTTTTTCGATTTTTAGTTTTACATCAACTATTTTAATTTTTTTAAACATTAAAAATAAATATTGGCTCTAGTTTTGAGTTAACATTCAACAATAAGTTTAAGTAAATTACATTTAACTAATTATTTTAATTTCTTTTACATTTGTTGACCTACTTATCAGAAATTTAAATTTGAATATTGCATCACAGTTATTTTTTAATTATAAATTTTCAACAAAAAAAATAGAAATTTTCATTATTTCTTTGTTCTGGGGAATTTTTCTTTCACACCTAATTTTTAGTGATTTTTCGGCATTTGATTACACTCCAAATAGCTTAATAATAAGTCAGGCAACACAAGATAATGTTGATGTTTCGGGAAGAGTTAGTATCTATTACAAAATCTTACTATTTGCTTCTACAAGTATATTTTTATTCTATTTTGCAATTGTAATACTAAACGATAAATTAATTTTAAGTAGGAATTCTTTGCAAGTAACTTTTGTTATTTCTTCCATTGGTTTACTCTTGATTTTTTCTAATTTAATTGGACTTGAGAATAGCAAGTCAATTCTTTTTGTTGCCTTCTTAAATAGTATTTCAATAGTTCTCCTATTACTTGGGAAAAAATACCAGAAATTAAGATATTTATACAATTCTACTTTTTTTTCAACTGTTGCTATTTGCAGTTTTTTAATAAGCTTAGGAATACTATTTCTTGCCAATTCAAACACTAAATTATTAAGTCAATTTCAAGTGGTTTTTTACTCTTCATTATTTTTGTTTTTAATACTTGCAACAGTTTGTAAAAGTGTTCTTGGCATTAATTTCAGAAAGATTTTTTCAATAAATATTGTTTTAGCATTTATTCCTTTACTGATATTTTTTGCAATAGAATTTCAGTTCTTTTATTTTTCAAGATTCAATAATTTTATTCGCTATAAGTATTTATTCTTAAGCTTGTTAATCTTGCTGTCTCTTATATTTATTATTTATCAAAAAAGAAGAAATAAAGTAAAATCTAGTCAGTATTTGTTAAACAAATACCTTGCTCCACTTTCGCTTTTAGGTTTTTTGCTTTTAACAGTTTATAAACCTTTTATTGGCTTTTCTAACGATGTTTTTGAATTAGCTAATCCTGCTAATGCTGCCTTAAGAGTATATAAATTTCATGAAATTCCATTGATAGACTTCATGTCTTCTCACATGATTTCGGAACAATTTTTTAGCTGGATTTACTTTCTATTATTTGGCTATTCCTCTACTTTAGAATTTACTTCCTACTTTTTTCTTGCTGACATTTTATTTTACTTTTTGGCATTATGGTTCTTGAAAAACGTTTTTAAAAACAGTGTACTAGCGTTTTTATTTCTAGCATTTTTTCCACTTGTTGGAATGTTATTTTCTGATTCAATTTTTTTTTCAATTATTGCTTTTGCAGCATTATATAAGCTAACTACCTATCAAACTGTACTTTCTTACTTTGTTTCTTTTTCTGTAATTTTCCTATTACTCATTTGGCGTTTAGACACTGGAATTGCAACTCTTTTTACAACACTATTTTTTCTTCCCATTCTTTTCTATTCAAACAAAACCATTGTAAATTATAAAAATCTTTTAAGAGGATTAATTGGTTTTGTAATCTTAATTCTATTTCTAATACTTGCTGCAACTGCTATAAGAGACATTAATTTTATTAAAGACAACTTTATTAGTGCCCTACATTATATAAGAGAAAATCAAGCTCATGGTTATTCAAAAATTGCAAATAATTTTGACACGAGATTTTACTTTTATCATTTTTTATTGCCATTTATATGTTTGTGCTGTATAGTTTTTTGCACTATGATTCTAAGATTAAACAAACAATCATTATCACAAGAAAGACAACTCATTCTTACCGCTTCTATTTTTTTGTTTCTAATTTGCTTGAGCAATTTTCAACGAGGATTAGTTAGGCATAGCTTTTTTGAGGGCTCTGAACATTTTTTAGTTTCCACTTTTTTTATCGCACTAAGTTTATTTTTTATTTCGCTATTTAATACTGAACGTCCCTCTATTAAATTCATTTTGTTGAGTTTCTTATCGTTCATTCTTTTAGTATCATTAAAATATTTTGGAATTGATAAAAGCACCACTCTTTCTGAAAATTTATTAACCGCCAGCACACTTAAAAACATAGACTTAAATTTTGATGCAGCCAATTACAAAGGAAGGATTATTTCTGAAGGAAATTCATTTACCAAGTTTAAAAATTTATTAGATACTAAGTTTAACAACAATCAAAGTTTTTTAGATTTTTCTAATACTCCCATGCTGTATTTTTTTACAGAAAGAAAAGTACCTGGATATTTTTGTCAGCCTCTACAAAATAGCATTGATGATTATTTACAATTGTTGTTACTAAAAAAAGTAAATACACAAAATACACCCATTGTAGTTTACTCAAATTATCCTAAAAATTGGTTTGATGAAACAGATGGAGTTCCAAACAGTATGAGACAATATTTAATAGCAGAATATATTTATAAAAATTACAAACCCTTTTCAATAATTGACAATAAATGCATTTGGATTGATAAAAAATTAAATTTAAATAATTTAGATTTCCCTTGCGATACTGTTAGTAATAAAACACAAACCCACCATTATAAACAAACCGCCAAATTAATTAATGATTATTTTAACAATATAGATTTTAAAGGGCTTAAACTAATTGGCTCTTCCGGCTCTAATTACAATAAAGAGTTTAACTTCTCTTATTTTTATTTGCCTAAAAATATTGATTATTCCAAAGGTGTTTTTGCAAAAGTTTTTGTTACGTGTAATGATGGGAAAAAAAATGTAAAACTTATTTTAAAGAAAGATTATTCATTTGTATCTGAAACAGATTTTGAAACAGACAAAAAATCCAAATGCTACATGGTAAGATTAAGCAATCATTATCTTTGGCATGCAAAAAAACCTGATCATATAGTTGTTGAAAGTGAAAAAGGTGCTATGATAGAAAAAATAGAATTTTATTACGACAATAGATTTTGAATACCAAAAGCCAACTTTTTTTAGACAAATTTTTAGCAAAACCTTTTGCTTACATTTTAAATTTTTTTGTACGATTTCTGGGTAAAATTTTATTTATTGATCACAATTTAGACAGAGATTTTAGAACAATTGCAATATGCAAATTCAAAGGCATGGGAAGCATTGTTCAGGCTACACCAATGATTGATGCTCTAAGGAAAAAATATCCTAATGCTCAAATAATATTTGTAAGTACTGTTGCCAACAAAAAAATTCTTGAGACCATTAAACCTATCAACAAAATAATTTTGCTTAACGATAAAGGTCTTTTTGCATTTGCATACAGTTGCACCAAAGCTTTACTTTCGTTGATAAAGATAAGACCTCAAGTTTTTATTGATTTAGAAATCTACTCAGACTTTAGCACATTATTTACCTTGTTTACCTTATCAAAAAACAGAATAGGATTTTATTTAAGGTCTAGCTCTTTTAGAATGGGAATTTATACTCACATGATGTTTTTTAATTCTAAATTACCTATAGCAAATGTATACCTGCAAATTGCAAAACTCTTAAATTGCGATACCCAAAATTCTGAACTTTACAGCTTTAGCGAAATAAATTCTTTGCCAAATTATATTTCATCAAAATATATTGTTATCAACCCAAATGCTTCTGATTTAAGGTTAGAGAGAAGGTGGGATTCCAGTAATTTTGTATCACTCATAAATAACCTTTTAAATGATTTTGAAGACTATGAAATTATTTTGATTGGAAGTAAAAATGAGTATGAATACACAGAAAATATTAATCAAATAATTGCAAACAAAAGAGTAATAAATACTGCAGGGTCTACTAGTTTAGAGGAATTAATAGCAATTATAAAAAATGCAACACTTATGATTAGTAATGATACTGGTCCTATGCACTTGGCCTTTGCAACTAACACTCCCATTGTTTGCTTGTTTGGCCCTTGCTCTCCGGAGCAATATGGCAAAAGCTCAAAATCTTATATAATTTACAAACAAGTTTATTGCAGCCCTTGTGTGCATGATTTTGAAGTTGCACCTTGCAACGGTAACAATGTGTGCATGAAATTAATTTCAACCCAAGAAGTATATTCTTTGGTTAAGAAATTATTGAACAAGCAAGAAGACAACATAGAAAAAACTTCAAGCCAAGTAATTTATTCTATCCCCAACCAATCTACACTTGGAATTGTGAATAGGCAAAATCAAAATTTATTGAATTGATAAATAATTTATATTTGTAAAAACATCAAAAAAATGCTAGACAAAAATGGAATTGCTAAACGAATTGCACAAGAATTACAAGAAGGATTTTATGTTAATTTAGGAATTGGAATTCCCACATTAGTAGCAAACTACATCCCACACGGAATAAATGTTGTTTTGCAAAGCGAAAATGGTTTGTTGGGTATGGGACCTTTCCCTTACGAAGATGAGGTTGATCCGGATTTAATAAATGCAGGAAAGCAAACAATAACTACTATTCCCGGTTCATCATTTTTTGATTCGGCCGCAAGTTTTGGAATGATTCGTGGCGAACATGTTCAGCTTACAGTGCTGGGAGCAATGGAAGTAAGCCAAGAAGGCGATATAGCAAATTGGAAAATTCCTGGTAAAATGGTAAAAGGAATGGGTGGCGCAATGGATTTAGTGGCAAGTGCAAAAAATATTATTGTTGCCATGCAGCATGTAAACAAAGCAGGCGAATCTAAACTATTGCCTAAATGTACTCTTCCTCTAACAGGCGTTAAATGTGTAAAAAAAATAGTTACCGAATTAGCGGTTATAGAAATTGTAAATGGCAGTTTTAAGTTATTAGAAAGAGCTCCTGGAATTAGTGTAGAGCAAATTAAAAATGCAACATTGGGTAAACTAATTGTTGAAGGTGAAATTCCTGAAATGGTAATTAATTAAACAAAAAAAAAGAAATTCTGTTATTAGAAAATATGGAAACAAATCAAGAAAAAATTTTTGAAGACAAGTTAGCCAAAGGTTTAAAAATTGAACCAAAAGATTGGATGCCTGAAAACTATAAAAAGCAACTGATAAGAATGATTTCTCAGCATGCTCACTCAGAGATTGTGGGAATGTTGCCCGAAGGCAATTGGATAACAAGAGCACCAAGTCTAAGAAGAAAATCTATTTTATTGGCAAAAGTACAAGACGAAGCAGGTCATGGACTTTATTTGTACAGTGCCGCAGAAACATTAGGTATAGACCGCGAAGAATTATTGGATCAATTGTTAACTGGCAAAGCAAAATATTCGAGTATTTTTAATTATCCTTCATTAAATTGGGCAGATATTGGAGCAATAGGTTGGTTGGTAGATGGTGCAGCTATCATGAATCAAACCATGTTGGCACGTGGTTCTTACGGCCCTTATTCAAGAGCAATGATTAGAATTTGTAAAGAAGAAAGCTTCCACAATCGTCAGGGCTACGAGTTAATTTTATCTATGGCCAAAGGAACCAAAGAGCAAAAAGAAATGGCGCAAGATGCATTAAACAGATGGTGGTGGCCTTCAATTATGATGTTTGGTCCGCCAGATGATATGTCGCCCAACAGTGCCGATTTGGTAAAATGGAGAGTGAAATTAGAATCTAACGACGAACTCCGTCAACGATTTATAGATAGAACAGTGCCGCAAGCCGAATTTGCAGGACTAGTAGTTCCTGATAAAGATTTAAAATGGAATGCAGAAAGAGGTCATTACGATTACGGCAAAATAAATTGGGACGAGTTTTTTAGTGTAATAAAAGGAAATGGCCCTTGTAACATAGAAAGATTAAACACCCGTCAGAAAGCACACAGCGATGGAGCTTGGGTAAGAGAAGCAGCAATGGCTTATGCAGCAAAACAAAGAAAAACTGTTGCTGCATAAATTATTTCGAGAATTGAAACACAAAAATTCCTGAGGATTTTTTTCAATTATTGTTACTACCATTTATAATTTAAAATTGTTCATTTACATTTTTAAATAGCTTGTATTACAAATTTGTTGTTTATTTAATACATCAAAAATGTTAGAAGATAATTTTTTTGTTTGGGCTTAAGAGATTTATATCCAATAATGAAAATACTTTTTAAGATTACTATTGGTGTTTTTTTTATTTTGTGGTGTTCACTTGTTTTTTCTCAAACGCAAGACGTAAAACTCCCCTTTAAATTTCATGTTTTTGACTTAGACACTAAAAAAGATGTTGCAGAGCTTCCTGTAAATATTTTTGTAAACGATACCTTAATAAAAACTGTAAACACAGATGAATCGGGCAAATTTAGTTATGTGTTTTACAAAGAAAAAAGCTACAAAATTGTATTTACTGCAACAGCTGGTTACACAGAAAAAATAATTTTAATTGATACCAGAAATATCGACTATTTGAATTGGAAATACAAAAAAGAAGATCATGTAAATATTCCCTATGATATTGAATCTAGCATGTTTAAGCCCAAGAATAAATGCCAAGATTTTACATTTTTAAAAACCATACCCATTATGGATTTGCGTTACGACCCCAAGACCTTAGACTTTTTTGATTTTTCAAAAGATGACCTGATCACAAGAATAAAAAAAGAAAGGAAAAAAAAGTGTGCTTAAATACACTTAAAATAATCGAAGGGCTCTAAACAATCTTTGCATTTATACAATGCCTTGCAAGCAGTAGAGCCAAACTGGCTTACCATTTCGGAATTAGCAGAACCACACTGTGGACATTTTACAATTTTTGATTTACCTAAAATACTTAGTTTGTCTTGTGATGTTTTTTCTGGTGGTGAAATACCATATTTACGCAATTTCTCTAGTGCTTCATCGGGTATCCAATCGGTAGTCCAAGCCGGAGAATAAACCGTATTTATTGTAATTTTTTTATACCCATTTATTTCTAAAACGTTCCTTATTTCATACTCCATTTGTTTCATGGCGGGGCAACCACTATAGGTTGGCGTTATGGTAATTTCTACTTCGCCATTTTCATTTTCTGTGGCTTTTCTTATTACACCTAAATCTAAAATAGTAAGCACCGGAATTTCCGGGTCGGGAATTTTTTCTAGGAGAGATTTTAGATTTTCGTGGATGGTAACCATATTTAGTAAAAACAATTGTAATGCAAATTGTTTAGCAAGTTTAAAGTTTTTTTGGTTTGTTAGCTTTAAATGATTGATATAAAATTTCTCATTTTGAATGAAAGCAAAAAATTTAACATCAAATGTTAGCAAGTTCAAGAAAGTGTATTTATATTTATTTAAAATTTAAAAACAATGTTTAGAAGGTGATATCAAAAAAAACCAAATGATAGAACTATACAGCAATCAGAAAAATCCTTACCAATTAGAGAAAACAGAAAAAGATATTATTAGAGATTTTGCATAAAACCACAACAACAAAGCTGCCGCAAAAGCCAAAGGCTTTATGCAGTATTTTTATAAAGAAAATTTAATTGGCAATTCAAACAATTCTTCTCGAATGGCACAACATGGTAACGAGGCTCAAAAAGAAGAAATAGAAAACAATTTAGTGCAATTTAATTCAAAAAATGTACTTGCAAATTCTTTACTAATATCTCCCAATCCTGCAAAGGACTTTGTAAACATTCAAGTTGAAAATATAAATCAAGATATTGTAATAACTGATACAAATGGCAAAATAATAAAAAGTATAAAAGCAAACCCAAGCTCTATAAAAATTGATGTATCTGAAATTAAACCAGGATTATATTTTGTGAGATTTGACAGCCATTATCATAAATTAATTATTGAAAATTAATTAATTCTTTTATGGGATCATTAAAGTATTTCTTTGTTTTTACATTAAGTTTATTTTGCATAAATAAAATTGTTTTTTCTCAAGAAAATTACATTAATAGGTTAGACACTGCAGATTTTAGCAGTAATTATTACTATTCTTTATTAAATAAAAACAATTCATATTATTTATTTATGCCATCAATACTTACTAATAGCGAGTTTGCTAATAATTTTATTGTATTTAATGAGAATTTTGAGATGACCAATCAAAAGAGATACACTTATGGAAATATTTATACAACAAGAGGCAAAACTCATTTTAACAGGGATTCCACAAAAATTTACTCATTTGGTTTACAAACCTACAATGGTAACTCTAAGGGTATAATTGCAACATATAATTTACAAGGAGACTCCTTAGCATTTTTCAATGTAGGAGACAACACCTACAATTGGAGAATTATAGAAGCAATTGAAATGCCAGACCATACCATTTTAGCAGTAGGTGGCAGAAGCAAATACCCTGTTGGTGGCACTAATCCTTGGGACGAATATCCCTTGGCAATGAAATTAGATACCCTTGGAAATGTGCTCTGGACAAAGTTGTTTACCTTTACTGATAGAGGCTTAAATTTGGGTGTGCAGCAAACCTTGGATGGCAATTACTTACTAAACTCTTATACTTTTTTTAATCCCGGAACAGGAACCGGTTCTGTTTACAGACCTACATTAATTAAAATAGATTCGTTGGGAAATCAGTTATGGTACAATAGGTATGGAGGTAGCTTGCAGCAAAATAGTGGAATATCTGGAATTGTAGAAATGGAAGACAGTACTTTAATTTTTGAAGCTATGCTTTATAAATATAACAGTATTTTAGATGGTGAAGAAAAGTATCCTGCCATTTTCAAAACTGATAAAAATGGAAATGTTATTTGGCAAAAAGATTATAATGATGGAATTCTTGGTTATGCTTCAACTGGTTTTAGGTTAAGTAATAATTATTTTTATTCTGTGGGGGATAAAGGAAGGTATGGTCAATCAGGTAAAATAGCACATTTAAGAAAATATGATACTGAAGGAAATTTTATTTTTGAATATAACTATGAGTATTTTAATTCAGACACTTCGTTTAATGGGTTTTTAGATTTTACCCAAACCCCTGATAGTGGTTTTTTATGTGTTGGTTATACACAGTATTATAGTACAGACAGCATTGGTCCCTATCGTGCTTGGCTTGTAAAAACAGACAAATACGGCTGTATTGTGCAAGATTGCCAACTAACGGGTTTAGAAGATATACAAGAGTTGCAAGAACTTAGTATTTTTCCTAACCCAAGCCAAAATGTGTTTTACATCAATGCTAGCCAAGAAATAAAAAACGTAAGTGTGTTTACTATTAATGGAAATAGAATTTTGCAAGAAAATACCAAAAGCACTTTTGCTAAAATAGACTTAACTGATTTTTCAAGTGGAATGTATTTTGTGGAGGTGCAAACTGAGGTAGGAGAAACGAACAGGAGAAAGGTGGTGAAGGTAGAATGATGAAAAACTTAATTTATCAAACCACCAAAGCTCCGGCAATATTGTGATTGTTTGGGTTAACTATTAATTTTAGTTGTGCGGGATTAATAATTAAATCCATGTCTTCTATAGGAATAGCTTCCAACGAACCTGCTGATAAACCCCGCCTTTTGAGCAAGTGTTGTTATCGGCTGCTATTCTTTGTTTTCCAATATTTCTAATAGTTTTTGGTTTATGTATAGTTTCTCTTTCCCCACTTTTTCTGATTTCAAAAAGCCGTTTTCTTCTAAGGCTATCAAATAATTTCCAACTGTCTTTAAGTTTCCAATATTTTCGTCAATCAAGTGTTGACGTTTGGTATAGGGTAAACGGAATAAAATCTCAATCAAGTCTTTAGAGTAAACTTTTGGCAATTTGTTTTTGATTTCGGTTGCAGTTTTTTCCATTGTTGTTGTAATTTTATTTAGTGTTTTCAAACCTTTATTGGCAGTTTCTTCAATCATATCCAACATATACAAAATGTAATCTTCCCATTCGTTTTTTTCGGTTACATCTCGCAAACATCTATAATACTCAACTTTGTTTTTGATGATATATTCACTCAAATAAATTGCAGGTGTGTTCAATAAGCCTGATAGTTTTAGGTACAATAACAATAAAATTCTTCCTGTTCTTCCGTTACCGTCCGAGAATGGGTGTATCGCTTCAAATTGATAGTGCAATATTGCCATTTTTATTAAAGGATCTATCGCATCATCCCCTCCTGCAGAGCGGGCAGGTTTGTTTATGAACTTTTCTAAGTTTGCTAATTTCTCACGTATAATCTGTTCACCACTTGGCGGGGTGTAAATTATTTCGCCTTGTTTAGTGCTCAATATAGTTCCCGGTGTATTCCTTATTGAAGTGTTGTTTTGTTTAATGCACTGAACAATTTTGATACAAAGATTGGTCGTTATAAATGGTTTTAATTTCAATTCTTCTAACCCTAACCAAAGTGCTTCTTTGTAGCTTAATACTTCTTTTGTTGCAGAATTTTCTACTTTTCTGTCGGCAACCAATGATTTGTAGAGTTCATCATTTGTTGTAATAATGTTCTCTACTTCCGAGCTCGCTTTCGCTTCTTGTAAATAAATGGTGTCTAAAAAAAGTGTTGGGTTAGGTAAATTGAGTAAAGTCCCATTTAGTTGAGCTAATACTCGTCCTGCCGAAATTGTTTTTCGAAGTATGTGTTTTGTTTCTATATCTGCCTTTGGTGGAAGCAATGGCAGATCGTTATACGGAATTTTTCGGTCAAATTTTTCCATTATGTTTAAACGTCAATTTTACTCATGTTGTCTATACAAGGGTAAAAATAATCATTTTTTACTCTCGTTGTTAAAATAAAAGTAAAAATTACTCTCGTTCAACTTCAAAAATTGCTTGTTGTTTTTGAGCTGTCTCGTAATAATAGCAGATAACTACCGAATTGCCAAATACTTTGGAATATGCAATAACAAAGCACCGGTATCTACTAATGATGCTGTTTCCATTGAGTCTAATTCTGTTTTTACTGGATTTGAAAGCAGAATGTTTGCAAATATTTGTTCCAAAAAATTATTTCTTTAATGGTAATCAACTACAATAAAGCAAAAACACCAACATTAATTATTTTAATAACTATTTCAACTAAATTCTAATAATCAAAAGTTTCTAAAAACTTAGTAGTGTAATTTCCTGCTTTAAAATCATCGTTTTGCATCAACTTCAAATGAAAAGGAATGGTAGTTTTTACACCTTCTATCACAAATTCACTTAAAGCCCTGTACATTTTTGCAATGGCTTCTTCTCTTGTTTGTGCAATGGTAATTAATTTTGCAATCATTGAGTCGTAGTTGGGAGGGATAGTATATCCAGCATAAACGTGTGAATCTACTCTTACTCCATGACCACCAGGAATGTGTAAATTAGTAATTTTCCCAGGACAAGGTCTAAAATTATTGTAAGGATCTTCGGCATTTATCCTACATTCTATGGCATGCAAATTTGGATAATAATTTTTTCCTGAAATTGGAATGCCTGCTGCCACTAATATTTGCTCACGAATTAAATCGTAATCAATTACTTCTTCTGTTATGGGATGTTCCACCTGAATTCTGGTATTCATTTCCATAAAATAGAAATTTCTGTCTTTGTCCACCAAAAACTCTACTGTTCCAACGCCCTCGTATTTCACTGCCAAGGCAGCTTTTACGGCGGCATCTCCCATGGCATCTCTCAGCTCGGGTGTCATAAACGGAGAAGGTGTTTCTTCTAATAATTTTTGATGACGACGTTGTATTGAACAGTCTCTTTCGCTTAAATGGCAGGCTTTCCCAAACTGATCGCCTACAATTTGAATTTCAATGTGTCGTGGTTCTTGAATGTATTTTTCCATGTACATGGCATCGTTGCCAAAAGCGGCACCTGCTTCTTGCCTTGCACTGTCCCACATTTCTAATAATTCTTCTTCTTTCCAAACAATCCTCATTCCTTTTCCTCCGCCACCGGCAGTTGCTTTTAGAATAACAGGATATTTCATTGCCTTTGCAACTTTTATTGCTTCGTCAATGTCTGTAAGCAAACCATCGGAACCAGGAATTGTGGGAACTCCCGCTTTTTTCATGGTGTCTTTGGCATTGGATTTATCACCCATGCCTTCTATCATTTCTGGCGAAGCACCAATAAATTTTATTCCGTGCTCTTGGCACAATTTAGAAAACTTGGCATTCTCTGAAAGAAAACCGTAACCAGGATGAATAGCATCGGCATTTGTAATTTCTGCAGCAGAAAGAATTCTTTGCATGTTTAGGTAAGAATCTTTGCTTGGAGGGGGGCCTATGCAAACAGCTTCATCGGCAAACTTCACATGTAAGCTTTCTTTGTCGGCAGTAGAATAAACGGCAACCGTTTTAATTCCCATTTCACGGCAGGTTCTTATTACCCTAAGTGCAATTTCACCTCTGTTTGCAATAAGTATTTTTTTAAACATATATCGAAAATTATGTAAGGCTCAATTTTTAATGAGCCCAATTAAAACTTATATGAGCTTACTATTTAGGCTCAACTAAAAATAACGGTTGGTCATACTCAACCGGAGTTGCATCGTTTACCAATACTTTTACTATTGTTCCAGAAATTTCAGATTCAATTTCGTTAAACAATTTCATAGCTTCAATAATACACACTGCTTTGCCAGCAGTAATTTCGTCGCCAACATTAACAAAAAGTGGTTTACCCGGTCCTGATGAACGATAAAACGTTCCTATCATTGGCGATTTTATAGTTACGTACTTTGATGAATCGTCGGCAACAGGCGCTGCTGCTATTGGAGCCGCAGGTGCTGCAGGTGTTGCAGCTACAGGTGCTGGAGCAGAAGCAACCGGAACTTGAGCATGAATTACAGTTGGTTCTGCAACCCTTATAATTTCTTGGGCATTGCCGGTTTTAATGACAATTTTAAACCCTTTTGATTCTAATTCTACCTCAGAAACCCCTGATTTTGCAACAAATCTTATGAGGTCTTGAATTTCTTTTAGTTCCATTCTGTTTATTATTTTTCCTTGTTTAGAAGGGTGAAATTAGTATTTGCGAATAAATTCACAAAAAATACTTTTACATTTGTGATGATTTAAAACAAAAATATCTTTAAACACCACATTTTCAACTACTATTTAATTGTTTATGTGGTAAGGTTTTTGAGTATCTTGTGATAAAATATTACAACATGAAATATCTTATAATTTTAATTAGCCTGTTTTTTGCATTAAATGGTTTTACTCAAGAAAAAGACTCAATTATTACTCCCAAGTTGAGCTTTGTAAACATAAAAACTTCGGCAGTGTGCGATATGTGCAAAGAAACCATTGAAAAAGCAATGGCTTTTGAAAAGGGAGTAAAAAAATCTAACTTAAACGTAGATTCTAAGTATTTGAGTGTGTGGTTTAATCCTAAAAAAACTACTTCAGAGAATATAAGAATTTCACTAACAAAAGTAGGGTATGATGCAGATAATCATCCTGCACAAAATAAAGCATACGAAAAGTTAAACGAATGTTGCAAAAAAGACGCTCACAAATAAGTAATCGTTTTTTTTACTCAGTACTTTCTCTATTTTTGCGGCAATGAAAAAAATAGTACTTCTTACTTTTCTTATTTGTTTTGGTGTTAACGCTCAAATGAAAATAGAAAAATTGAAGTTGGAAATGGTAGCCAAAACATTGCACAATAAAAAATCAATAGTTATAAAAAGCAATGTTTATTATAGGGTAACTGGCGGTTTAATGGTTACCAAATCTACTTATCCTAGTGAACAAATAACAATTACTAATAACAACGGTGAGTTTAAACATTACGATTTTAAAACAAACACTGCTACTGTTACCCAAGGCTTAGATTTGAGTTCTGAAAACAGTATTTTTTACAATTTTCTTTCAGGAAACATTAACGATATGGGATTGACGAAGCTTGGTTTTAAATTAAAATCAACAAAGCCTTCTGCCACAGGAGAAAAGAAAATGATTGTAACCATTTGGACAAATGAAAACAATCCTGATGTTGGAAAGGTAGAATTGGTGCACGAGAACTCTCTACCCATATTCATTTGTTTCTACAACAAAAACAATAAGCCTTTACAAAAATCTTTCTATTCTAATTATCAATACATAGGCAACTTAAAAATGCCTCTAACCATTACAGAGTTTGAGTATGTAGGAATAAACGATTCTGTGATTTCTAAAAAAACCTACTCCAACCCAAAGTTAAATTCAGATGTTGAAGACACTAATTTTAGTTTTAAAATTCCTTCCAATGCAAAATTTATTAGCCCAACTTCTAAAAACTAAATCTGCATTAGTTGTTTTTTTAATTCTGCTCTCCCCCACTTTGTTTAGCCAGAATAAAAAAATTATTGATGAAAAAAATTTAATTCTAAGTCAGGAATTTAAAGATGCAAGTTTTAAAAAGAGAGATGTAAAATTTTTAAAAACCAAAAGTAAGAATGTTTTTATTCGCTACAATCCAATTTCATTAACGTTTGGTGCAATGATGTTTTTTTACCAAAAACAAGTTTCACAGCAAATTGCAGCCAACTGTCCTTATGAAATTAGTTGTTCGGCATTTAGCAAGGCTTGCATTCAAAAATACGGATTAATAAAAGGTGTTGCATTATCTGCGGACAGGCTTACACGTTGCACTCAATTTACAGTTATTGACATGTCGGACTTAAACCTCAATAGAAACAACAAAATAATTGATTCAGTAGAAACGTATTCACATCAATACCATAAACACAAGCATGAGAATCATTAAATTAGTTGTGTTTGGGCTTGTTTTTCTATGCTTTTCAGCGCTACTTAAAGCACAAGATCAAAAAGATTCATCTAACCTTGCTCGAGAGGAATTAAAATTTATAGAGCACTTAATAAATAGTAAAGAACACACTGATGCACTATTTTTAATTAAAGGTATTCATAAAAAATTTCCTGATAATTATTTTACTGAACAAATTAACGACAGTTTAAATTACCTTGCTGCTTGGTCTTTATACAATCAAAAAAAATTAGATTCAAGCATAGTATATTTTGAAAAAGTAAGTAAGAACTCTACAGTATACCTAAAATCAAAATTCTACGAAACATTTGAATGGATATATTTAAGAAAGCCACTTAACGCCGAAAATTTAATTTCTAAAATTGATACTAAAAACGATTCATTGTTTTTGGAATTGGCAAAAATGGACCTAAGTATTTGTGCCTTGCTAAAAAAAGACTACAAAAGATTTGATTCCATAAGTAATATATTTTTATACAACAACGTACAGTTTTCCGAAGAACAAAAAGAACTCATAGCGTACAAAAAAGAATTGCAAAAAGTAAAAAAGAAATCTCCTGTTGTGGCGGCTGGTTTATCTGCACTAGTTCCTGGATTAGGAAAATATTATGCAGGATATAGAGGACAGGCCATGGCTACATTTTTGCCCAGTGCAATATTTGGAGTAGTAGCCGCAGAAAACCTTTACCGTAGAGGCCCTAAGGATGTTCAGTTTATTTTATTTGCTTCTATTTTTTCTATATTTTATGCTGGAAACATTTGGGGTAGTGCCATAAGCGTAAGAACATACAGAGAACAACAATACAATGAAATATACAATAATATTATGCTTGATTTGCATATTCCACTTAGAAGGATTTTCAGCGAATAATTGGCAAAAAGCAGACAGCCTTTTTAATGCAGAAAATTTTGTTTTGGCAGGAATTGAATACGAAAGAATTGCATATAACCCTTCTAACAATTTGGAATTAACCCGTGCCTTGATAAAAAAAGGAGATTGTTTGTTGGCACAAAATAATTTTGTGGAGGCAGAATATAGTTTGTCGAGAATAAAATTTAATGATTTACCTGATAGTTTGCTTTACTTAGCAAGGTATAAAAATGCATTTGCGAGTTATTTAAATTCTAATTTCCAAAATGCCGAATCTCAATTAATTCAATTGCAAAATTATATTGAAGACAGCACCTATATTGTTAAATCTTTTTTGTTGCATGGATTAGTTTTAAACGAACTTGACAGCTTTAACTTAGCCAAAGAAAAAATTAAACAATACATCAATTATCATTATAGCAGTGATGAAAAAATACAAAAGCTAATTGAGCTTGATGTTCTATATAATTTAAAAGCAATACCAAAATATAAAAGCGAAAAAAAAGCAGGCAAGCTATCTAGTTTTCTCCCAGGTACAGGTCAAATTTACGCAGGCTATTTTGCCGAAGGAGCAGTGAGTGTTTTGTTTCAATTGGCCGGCCTTAGCTTTGGAGTGTATAGTTTTTTTATAAAAAATTACATCACATCTGTACTAATTGGTTATTCGTTTTTTCAAAAATTCTATTTAGGTGGTGTGCAAAGAGCAGAATTTTTAGTTAGAAAAAGAAATTATTTGGTAAAACGAAAATTCAACGACAAAGCAAAAAATTATATACTTTCGATTTATTAAAAGAAAAAATTAATTACACTTAAATTAAAATGGAGAACACAACTTTTGATATTATAATAATTGGAGCAGGAGCAGTTGGGATGGCAACTGCACTAAAATTAAATACTAAATACCCATCAAAAAAAATACTTGTATTAGAAAAAGAAAATGAAGTTTCGGCACATCAAACAGGCCATAACTCTGGCGTTATACATTCTGGGATTTATTACAAGCCTGGATCCTATAAAGCTCGTTTGTGTGTGGATGGACGAAGAGAACTTGTAGACTTTGCAAAAGAACACCATGTGGCACATGACATTTGCGGAAAACTAATTGTTGCCACCGATCCATCGGAGCTTGAGCACATGAATAAAGTATTTGGAAATGGTCAAAAAAACGGAGTGGAGGGTTTAAGACTGGTTGGTCCAAAAGAAATAAAAGAAATTGAACCTTATTGCAGAGGAATTGCAGGAATACATGTATCGTGCACCGGCATTATAGATTATGCTGATGTAACTAGAAAATATGTAGAAATATTTGAAGCAAAATTCCCTCAAAGCAAAGTAATAACCGGCGCAGAGGCACAGGAGTTTGAAAAACATCAAGATTACACTCTTATAAAAACTCCTAAAGGAAATTTTTCTGGAAGTTATATTATTGCGTGTGCTGGATTGCAAAGCGACAGAATATCAAAAAAAGAAGGTACAAAAACTGATGCAGCTATTGTGGGATTTAGAGGCGACTATTACGACCTTTCAGAAAAAGGAATGGAAAAAGTAAAACATTTAATTTATCCCGTTCCCAATCCCAAATTTCCATTCTTAGGAGTTCATTTTACAAGAATGATTCAAGGAGGAACAGAATGCGGACCAAATGCAGTTTTTGTTTTTAAACGTGAAGGATATGGCAAAACAGATTTTAGTTTAAAAGACACGGTTGAGGCATTTGCGTTTGGAGGAACTTGGAAATTTTTTGCAAAACATTGGAAGTTTGGTTTAGATGAATATAGAGGTGCTTTTTCGAAAAAATTATTTCTAAAACGCTTAAATAAATTAATTCCAAGCTTAGAGATGGACGATATTGTACCCGGAAGAGCAGGCGTAAGAGCAATGGCACTTGCACCAGAAGGAGAAATGATTGACGATTTTAAAATTGAAAAAAGTGGAAATGCATTGCATGTTTTAAATGCACCATCTCCTGCTGCTACAGCGTCTTTGGCCATTGGTTCAGAAATAGAAAAAATGGCTACGGAATTTTTTAATTTAAGCTAAATCTAGTAGCCAACAATTTATTCTGTTTTTTTAACCAATGTAACCTAGGCTGCAAATTGCAATAAAATCAAATTAACTATATTTGAAGATTAAATTTTTTTAATATGAAATTACTAGAAAATAAAGTGGCTCTTGTTACAGGAGCCTCAAGAGGAATAGGAAAAGGTATAGCAATTAAATTTGCAGAACAAGGAGCAAATGTGGCATTTACTTACCTTTCTAGCGATGAAAAAGCAAAAGAACTGGAGAAAGAATTATCCGCTTTTGGAATTAAAGCAAAAGGGTATAAAAGTGATGCATCAGATTTTAAAGCAGCCGATGACTTAATTACTGCAATTGTTGCAGAATTTGGAACTATTGATGTTGTTGTAAATAATGCTGGAATAACAAAAGACGGTTTGCTGATGAGAATGACGGAAGAAAATTTTGATGAAGTAATTAAAGTAAACCTTAAATCGATTTTTAATATTACAAAAGCGGTGCAGCGCCCAATGCTTAAAGCTCGCAAAGGAAGCATCATAAATATGAGTTCTGTTGTGGGAGTAAAAGGAAATGCCGGACAATCAAATTATGCAGCTTCAAAAGCTGGTATCATTGGCTTTTCAAAATCTGTGGCGCTGGAATTAGGTTCAAGAAATATTAGATGTAATTCTATTGCCCCGGGATTTATTGAAACAGAAATGACAGGAGCACTAGATGAAAAAACTATTCAAAGCTGGCGAGACGGCATCCCACTAAAACGAGGTGGAACAACAGAAGATGTTGCCAATCTTGCTTTGTTTTTAGCAAGCGATATGAGTTCCTATATTACCGGCCAAACAATTTCTGTTTGTGGCGGTATGCTTACCTAATTTTTTAGATAATAATGTATAAAGTTGTTTTGGGCTACCCTTTGTGGATGGTTGGATTATCTGTTGTAGCAGGGTTCTTTTATGCTTGGTTTTTGTATAGAAAAAGAAATCAGTTTGAAATAAAAAACTGGTTGTATTATTTACTTTTTTCTCTCCGTTTTTTAAGTGTATTTACTATTTCTTTGCTGCTTCTAAACCTACTGATAAAATGGGAGAATGTAGACGTACAAAAACCTATCTTAGTTTTGGCAATAGATAATTCAGAGTCTATGCAATTAAATGATAAAGAAAAAATAAACAAAAGCATTTCTACCATACAAAACGAACTAAATGAAAAATACGATTTAAAAACGTATTTGTTTGGACAAAAAATTACAAACAACTCTTTGGCAAATTATAGCGATAAGGAAACTGATATTTCTGAATTAGTAAACGAAGTGCAAAATAATTTTTCGGGAAGAAATTTAGGTGCAGTTATTCTTTTAAGTGATGGAATAATAAATAGAGGTGAAAATCCTACAAACAACTCCTTTGTTCAAGAAGTACCTTTCTATAGCATAGCTTGGGGAGATACAACTGTAAAAAGAGATTTAGCCATAAACAAAGTCCTCAGTAACAAATTTGCCTACCTTGGCAATACCTTCCCCATTGAAATTACTGTAGAATCAAATGAATTTAAAGGAAGGCAAACTAAAGTTACTTTAAAAGAAGGAGAAAATTTAATTGCCGAACAGCAAATAACTTTTACTAAAAATAGCCAACTAAGCAATATTAGTTTTAATATTGAGGCTAAATCAGGTGGTTTAAAATCTTATACTTTACAAGTAACACCGCTTGAAGGCGAATTTACTGTTAACAATAATACCCGCGAAATTTTTGTTGAAGTAATTGAAAACAAAGAAAAAATATTAATTCTGTCTTCTGCGCCACATCCAGATATTGCAGCCATTGTTAATACAATACAAGGTAACGAAGCTTACACTTGCGATTATTTTAATGCAGAAGAATTTAAAGGTAAAATAGATTTATACAATTTAGTTATTTTCTTCCAAATTCCTTCTTTATCAGGCTTAGGCAATAGATTTATACAAGAAGCTATAAACAAAAATATTCCTTGCTTATTTACTGTTGGTGCACAAACTAATTTTTCGGTTTTAAATAGTTTACCCGTATCATTTTCCTTAACATCTCAATCACAAAAACCAAACGAAGTATTTCCCTCCTACAATAAAGCATTTTCTTCTTTTTCTTTAGACGATAAAATCTTAAAATATATAAATCAATTACCGCCACTTTATGCTCCTTTTGGAGGATACAAAACAGCAGTAAATGCTAATGTTTTATTTACTCAAAAAGTTGGCACAATAAACAGTTCTAATCCCCTACTATTTTTTCAAGAAGTAAATTCAAATAAATATGGTTTTGTTTGCGGAGAAGGGCTTTGGAAGTGGAAAATAAATGATTTTACACAAAACCAGAACCACGAAAACTTCACTAATTTAGTTGGAAAAATTTTGCAGTATTTGGCTTCAAAAGAAAACAAAAAACCGTTTAGAATCTTCGGCAAAAACTCCTACAAAGAAAATGAGAACATAGAAATGGATGCCGAATTGTTCAATGAAATAAATGAATTAGTGAATGAGCCCGAATTAATAATCGAAATTACAAACGATAAAGGAAAAAAATATCCTTTTACCTTCAATAAAAACTTTAAAAATTATCATTTAGACGCAGGCCTGTTGCCTCCCGGTAATTATACGTATTCTTCAAAAGTTAATCTAGGTGGGAAAAGCTATTCGGAATCAGGAAAATTTAGAATTGAAAAATTATTTTCTGAATTAGTAAATTCCGTTGCTAATCATAATCTGCTGCAAACTTTAGCATTAAAATCTTCGGGCAAAATGTTTTATCCTGGCAAGGAGAAAGACTTAGTAGAAATGATAAAAAACAGAGAAGAAATAAAACCAATGTCTTTTACCAACAAACAGTTTAAAGATGCCATAAATATTAAATGGATTTTTATTTTTATTCTAATTTTACTTTCTACTGAATGGTTTCTTAGAAAAAGAAATGGCTATTATTAGAAATTAACTTTTTAGTTTTATTAAATTCTTTGATTAAATTCGTAATCACAAATTACCATTTTTTTTGATGAAGAATTTATTTTGCATTACTCTTTTTGTGTTTTACTTACTTAATTTGAATAAGGCTTTTTGTCAATATTCAAAGCATATTCCCTTTGGTGGCTCTGTATCTTATTCTAATAATGCAAAAATTATTGCGACTGTTTTAAACCCTGGAATTGGATTTTTTGTAAATGAAAAGGTGAGTATTGGTTTTACCTTTAACACAGTTTATAGTAGATTAAATGCAACAACAAATTCCTTGAGTATTAATCCAAATTTTTTTGGGAGATTTTGGTGGGATTTTAAAAAATACGAAAACCTATTTGTATTTATTCAGGCACAAACATCTTTGTTTTCTTATCAAGTAATGGACTCAAACAAAAATAATGTAAATAGTTTAAATGTGCAGCTATTAAACAATTCTGAATTAAAAACGGGTGCAGTATTTAAAGTTTATAAATCCTTTTATTTAGAAACAGGCTTGGCAATAAATTCAACAAGTAAGTTCATTCCATTTATTGGTATGCAATGGTTAGTAAAATCCAAAACCCTTGAATAAAAAACTAAGCATATTAATATTGCTGATTGGAATTTCAAAATTATTATTTTGTCAAATTCCTACAGGTACACCTTTCATCAAAAATTATTTACCCAACGAATATAAATCTGCTCCAGATAATTGGTGTATTGTTCAGGACAAACGCAAATTGATATATGTTGCAAATACAACAGCATTAATGGAGTTTGATGGAAGTAATTGGAGCTATTACAGCAACGATAACAAATCTATTTTTAGGTCTTTAGCTGTTAGCGATTCAAATATTATTTATGCCGGTTCAGTAGGCGAAATTGGCTATCTACAACCAAACAACGGAACGCTTAAATACGTTTCATTAAATGCTTTGCTAAAATCAACTTCTGGCTTTGGAGATGTATGGAAAACGTATTGTATTGGAAAGTATGTTTATTTTCAAACCAATACACAAATATTTGTTTACAACGGGACAACAATAACCGAAATTGTTCCAGAAAAAGGCAAATCATTTCACTTTAGCTATAAAGTAAACAATCAAATTTATGTTTTAGAAATTGGATCTGGAATAAAAAAAATAGTAAATAATAAATTAGAACCAATTTCAGGAGGCGAATTTTTTAAAAACGAAAAACTTTACTGCCTGATCTCCTCTAAAAACAATAGTTTAATTGCTGGAACAAAAGAAAGAGGTCTATTTACAATTTCAGCACTTGGAGAAGTTGAGAAATTTAAAACTGAAATTGACGATGAACTTATAGAAGGATTTTTGTATTGCGGAATAAAAATAAATGAAAGTAATATTGCTTTAGGCACAATATACAACGGAGTGTATATTGTAGATTACAAGGGTAAATTACTTCAGAAGCTGAACAAAAAAAGTGGATTACCAGACCAGCTTGTAAAAAATATTTTCTTAGATAATCAGGATGGTTTGTGGTTGGCACTAGACAAGGGAATTTCTAGAATTGAAATAAACTCACCAATAACTTTTTTTGGAGAGCAAGATGGATTACCAGGAAGACTTGATGAGGTATGTGAGTACAACAATTACATTTATGTTAGTTCATCAAAAGGTGTTTCATATTATAAAATTGATGATAAGAGCACGAGGAAATTTTTGCCTATTGTTGGAATTAATTCTCCAGCATGGTGTTTAGAAGTTTTAGAAGGGCTTAACATTGTGCTTGTTTCAACCCAGCAAGGGGTTTATGAATTAAAAGGCAATAAAGCAAAGCTTATCTATTCGAACTACGCCTATTGCACTAAATTTATTAGTGAACAAAACAAACTGTTTATTGGGTTAAAGGATGGGCTTGTTTTATTTGAATACACCAATGGCACTTGGAAAAATGAAAAATACTTTGACTCTATTCCCTACGAAATTAGAAAAATTGAGGTAGATGAGAAAGGGATTGTATGGCTAGGAACAACATATGATGGAATTATTGCACTTACCGAAGCAAAAAATAATAAGGTTTGTTTTTTAGATAAAAATAAATTGTCTACATCAAATAACAATTATCAAATTTATTATTTTAATGAAAAAAACAATTTAAATAATCTAAGTTTTATTAAACCATACAATACTTCAATTGGTTTATTTTTTAGTACACTTGGCGAAGTGATGGAATACGATTTTAGAACTGATAAGTTTTTTAAATCAAAGAAATTCCCCAAAGAAATTATAAATGGTAATGTTCAATTATTTCCAATTGTGGAAGATAAAAATGGTATAATTTGGATTTCTATTTACAGCCAATTAAAAAGTAAAATTTATAGATTCAATTCACAAAATTTAATCCAATCCAATTATATTTCTAGGTTAGAAAATCAATCAATTTATGGCATCTATATAAGCAATAAAAATTATGCGTTATTGTCTTCTATGGATGGAATTTTTTGCTACAATCAAACACAAAAATCATCTTCTTCTATAATAGTAAATACGCTCATACGATGTGTAAGTGCAGGAAATGATACAATTTTTGAAGGATTCCCTGGTGACAACTATTTTTACAATACGAATATTTTACATAAAAACAATGATTTAACTTTTGTATTTGCATCGCCATCCTTTGATAATTCTGAAAAAAATGAATACTCATATTACCTCGAAGGATTGGAGGAAAAATGGAAACCATTTTCAGAGGGTATAAAAATTCAATACCTCAAACTAAGAGAAGGGAACTATACCTTTCATGTTCGTTCTAAAAATATATACGGAAAAATTGGTAAAGAAGCAACATTTGAATTTACAATTAATCCTCCTTGGTACAGAACGAATATTACTTACCTGATTTATTTATCTCTCTTAGTAGTTGTTGTAGTTTTAATTGTAAAAATCAGTGTATATAGACTTAAAAAAGCGAAATTAAGATTAGAAAAAATTGTAAAAGAAAGAACACAAGAAATTAGTCAGCAAAAAGAAATTGTAGAGCACCAAAAAGTTTTGGTAGAATTAAAAAACAAAGACATCACAGATAGCATTCAGTATGCAAAAAGAATTCAAGAAGCTATACTTCCTTTGCAAGAAGAAATTGAATCTAATTTTAAAGATAGTTTTATTTTTTATAGACCCAGAGATATTGTAAGTGGCGATTTCTATTGGTACTCTAAAATAAACGAAAATGAATCTTTTATTGCAGTGGTAGATTGCACAGGACATGGCGTTCCTGGAGCATTTATGAGTATGATTGGTCACACCTTATTAAATGAAATTGTTAACGAGAAAAAAATTTACCAACCCAATTTAATTTTAAATGAATTGCATGAATCTGTAAGAATAGCATTAAAACAAAACTATCACTTTGCAGAGTCAAGAGACGGAATGGACATGGTCCTATTAAAAATTAATAAAGCCAAAAAACAGGTAGAATATGCTGGTGCAAACCGACCCTTTTATGTAATTAATAAAAATGGTCTTGTAGAATATAAGGCTGATAAAATGCCAATTGGAGGACTTCAATTAAAAGAAAATGAAACAAGAGAATTTACTTTGCAAACTATAAAAATTGAGGAACCTTCTTGGTTGTATGCTTTTACCGACGGATTTCCTGACCAATTTGGCGGAGCATTGGGAAAGAAATTTATGGTTAAAAAGTTAAAAGAAACGCTTCTAGAAATCTTTCCATCATCTGCTTCACATCAAAAAGAAAAACTAAATACAACCCTCAATAATTGGATAGAAGGACATGAACAAATAGATGATATTTTGCTGATTGGAATTTATGTAATGTAGAAACCAATTATTTATTTTTGACCAAAGCTTTTCAATCGTACTAATTTTATACTTTTATATTCTCAAAACAATAGCTCATGGACATTTCAAAGTTAAAAAAAAGGCCATCTTACCCTTTCGAAACAATTGCAGTTGCCTTTGCATTTTCCCCTAGACTAGAGAATTTACTTTACGAAGCAAAACATTATGCAGATTCGTTTAAGAGCAATTTACTGCTAATTCATGCAGGAGAAAAAGACCTAAAAAAAGAAGAAACATTTGATACACTTTTTAATCAAATTGGATTTAATAAAGTAAAAACTAAAGTTATTTGGATGAACGGTGATCCTACAGAAACAATTTTAGATTTGTGCAAATTAAACATTGTAGATTTATTAATTCTTGGAGCATTGGAAAAAGAAAATTTATATAAATACTATGTTGGATCCATTGCAAGAAATATTAGCAGAAGAGCGAAATGCTCGGTGTTACTTTTAACCAGCCCCAGTATAACTCCAAAGAAAATTAAGAAAGTAGTAATTAACGGAACAGATAATGCAAAAACCGTTCATACCATTAACACAAGTATCTATTTTGCAAAGGCAGAAAAGATAAAAGAGCTTACCGTTGTGCAAGAAATAGACATGCCAACATTTACCATGACCATTGCAGAAAGTTCAACAAATTCTGAAGCCAACAAAATAAAAAAGGACATGCTGGAAGAAGAGGCCCAAAAGCTTCATCACCTTATTGATAAATGCGATTGCCCCGATATTTCTATAAACATTAAATCTGTAAATGGAAAACCAGGCTATGCGGTTTCAAATTATGCCAAAACAAAAAACTACGACTTGCTGGTTATCAATTCTCCCGATTCTCAACTTGGTTTTTTTGATAGAGTTTTTACCCACGATACAGAATAT
Organism: Bacteroidota bacterium; assembly: GCA_037131955.1. Classification (GTDB taxonomy): domain Bacteria; phylum Bacteroidota; class Bacteroidia; order UBA4408; family UBA4408; genus CAIMMJ01. Next base: position 1,983 of record JBAXQC010000006.1, on the reverse strand, counting down.
ATTTTAGCAGATTTGCCTTGCAACTTATTAATTGTTCACTCCAGGGTGTAAATAAAAGCGAATGAATAAATTATCTCATCCCGAATTTATTTCCTTTTTAATTGCTCTCGGAACCATGCTGGTGTTGGCTAGATTAGCCGCTGAATTGGCACGTCTTGCAAGGTTTCCTATTGTAGCAGGAGAAATTTTGGTGGGGATAATATTAGGGCCTTCTATTTTAGGAGAAATTAATCCTGATTTTTTTCAAACACTTTTTCCATTAAAATCAGGAGTAGGAATTGCATTGGATGGGTTTACAAAAATTTCTGCCGTATTACTTTTGTTTATTTCTGGAATGGAAGTTCAAATGCAATTGGTATTACGGCAAGGGAAAGCCGCTATATTTACAAGCTTTGCAGGATTAATTATTCCTTTTTTTTGCGGCTGGGCAATTGCTTATTATGCTCCAGAATTATTTCATATTTCTTCGGGTGGTAACGAACAATTTTTATTTGCATTATTTATGGGAACGGCTATGTCTATTTCTGCCTTACCAGTAATTGCAAAAATTTTGATGGATACCAATTTATTTAAAACAAAAATTGGAATGGTAATAATTGCCTCGGCAATGCTGGATGATTTGTTGGGATGGTTGATTTTTTCGTTGATCATAAGTTTGATGGGAACCGGTAAAAATTGGTCAATAATTTTGCTTGACATTTCAATTATTATTGGATACGGAGTTTTTATGTTAACCATTGGAAAGAAGCTCATTGATAAAGCTTTGCCATGGATTCAAAAAAGATTTTCTTGGCCCGGTGGCGTTTTATCTCTTTCACTGGCAGTGTGCTTTTTTAGTGCTGCACTTACCGAAAGATTAGGAATTCATGCAGTATTAGGGGCATTTATCGCTGGCATCGCAATTGGTGATTCCGTAAAACTGAACCAAAAAGCAAGAGAAATAATTCACCAATTTGTTTCTAATATTTTTGCTCCCTTATTTTTTGTGAGCATAGGATTAAAAGTAAATTTTGTAGAAAATTTTGACTGGTTAATTACACTTGTAATTTTAGTAATTGCTTATGTTGGAAAAATATCTGGAGCAACATTAGGAGCAAAACTGGGAGGCTTTAATTGGAGAGAATCTTTTGCAGTTGGCTTTGGATTAAATGCAAGAGGAGCAATGGAAATTATACTTGGCACATTGGCGCTAGAGGCCGGATTAATAAATGAAGTTATTTTTGTTGCACTAGTAATTATGGCATTGGTAACAAGTATTACAAGTGGTTCGGCATTAAAGTGGTTGGCAAATCCTAGGGAGAAAGTTGTGTAGAAGTCTATTATTTTTCCGCTACTCCATAAACAATGTATTTCCAATTTTTGGGCGTAATTCTGTTAAATATAACATCATCTAATTTGCTTAAAAAATTTCTTTGTGCCTCATTTCTACCAAACGTACCTAATACACCTGTTTGATGGATTTGAAATGATTTAAAATTAGATAAAAAATATTCTGTTTCTTCTAAAGAAATGTATCTCCAATAACTACCCCCATTTGTTAAAATTTTTTCTAAAAAATTGATGCAGTGGAGATGCTATTAAATTTTCGGCAAACAATAATTTACCTCTTGGTTTAAGGGCTTTGTATATTTGATCGAAAACTTTTTTTTGAATTTCTAAGTCATTGTTTCTGCCAATGCCTCCAATAATTGATTTAAAAACAATTACATCAAAATAATTTTCATAAGGAATAGTTGTAGCGTCAATATTCTCGTATTTTATTTTATGACCAATATTGTACTTTTTGTGAAGGGGCTCTGCAGTATTTTGCACATTTTCTAAATCTGAACATAGTACACTTTTATCTTTTAGCGCCAACCAAAGAGATAAACCACCTTGCCTTCCGCCCAATTCTAAGCAAGTTTCTACAGAGTTCCAGTTGGTGTTGTCTTGCCAAAATTGTAGAGGTTTTGACCAAGTGTTTACATCCCATTGGATGATGTC
>JBAXQC010000005.1:0-73048 GCA_037131955.1 Bacteroidota bacterium | reverse complement strand
CACCCCCATTTTACTTTTTTCTTTGAAAGTATAACGATTTGGATAAATAGATTTTACATTCGTAAAATTATTAAGTCTTGTAATTTTTCCCAAATCAATTTCATAACCTATACTATTATTATTATCTGATAACCAAATATAATTTTTTTCTAATTGAAGGTAATTCTCATTGAAAATAGGATTAATAATTTCCTTCCCATTGATCTCATAAAGTCCAAATAATTTGTCTTTAGAAGCAATTATTAAAAACTTATTATTGTGTTTCAAAACAGTAATTTCATCAAAATTAGGTTGAAGAATAATACCTTTACTCCGATGTGCTAATCCCATTTTATTATCATACTGAAAGAACAATAAATTTTTATATTCTGTTTTTTTAATTTTGCTGCCAATAGGCAGAACAATAGTACCGTTGGAGCGTAATAGTCCTTCTGACTTACCAATAAAAACTTTAATATTTCCTCCCTCAACTTTATATCTATTGCACCCTTTTTCAAAGATTAACATTTGGTTCTTATCATAAAAATACCAAAGTCCTTTTTTTCTGACTGAGAGCAAATTTTCTGATATTATTGATACTAATTCGAACTGTGGCTCGATAATTTCTTTTCCACTAAAATCTATAACACCAAACAAACCATTTTCCTTTATTACGCCATACCCTTTATTAAAACAACCTGCATATTCATATTTTTCTGGAGTTAAATTCTTGCCATTTATATCTAAATAAAAATACTTTCCTGATTTCCCTTTAACAGGCAATAATTGTTCTCCTGCGAAACAAGTTGACTTAAAAAATATGATAAGTAAAATTAATTTAGTGTAATTAATATTTTTTTTCATTTAAATCTTTGTTTTGAAGTATCAACAAATTTAATTTTAGTTTCACTTAAATCATTTTATTTTTAAAATTTAATTTAGTCACAAATAAAAAGATTATGATTAAATAAATGTATAATAATTAGACCTTAACTATTTTTCGTTGCAACAATAAATTTCCGTAAGCATTAGGATATATTCCGAGGATTATTAAACACCACTATGTGCTCTATCCTCAGTCTGAAGCCAAGATTATTGTGATTGGGACTAAGGACTTTTAAATAAAATCACCACATTTGATTGATGTCAGTTGAAGGTTTAAAGTTAAAAACGAGGAAAGAATTAACTTTATTAATAAAAACAAAAAATGTATGAAGTCCTTAGACCCTCCACTTATCAAATGCTTCAAAATATTGACAGATGTTGATTGCACTCATGTATTGCTAATGTGCTGCTACTTGATTGTGCTTTCAACGAGTGCGACGGCTTCTTTCGGAGTCAATATTGATAATGAACTTAACTTAAAGTCTTTAGTATCACGAGTAACAATGAAGTCAATTTTGCTTAAAGATTTTGCACAGTTATATTGAATTGCATCTTCGAAGTCCTTGAAGTCCGATTTAAGTGACTTTTTTATGATGTCTTTGGTTAAGTCAATTATCTCTGTCCATTCATTAAGTTCTCCTAAGATTTTAATTGTTTCAATATGTGAACATGATTGTCGTAAAATGTAGTAAATGTTGTTGTAAGAAACTGCAGAAATATAAATTTTAATTTCTTTTTTAAAAGAATAATTAAAAAGTCTTGCGGCTTCTATTGAAAATGGTTTGCGGTTAGCAAAAAAGTCAATTAATACATTGGTGTCTAAAAAAATACTCTTCATGATTTATATTTCCTTGACAAACCTTTACTCAATTCTTTCTTATAGTCATAGTCTTTAGGCAAATCAATAGACCCCATTAGTTTAAGAATTCTTGGAGAAATATTTTCTGCTTTACTTTCTTTAGATGTCAATGACATCAAATAGTTTTCCACTATGTGAGACAAACTTTTGCCTTTTTCTTTAGCGTATTTTTTAGCAATTGAAATAACTGAGTCGTCAATTGTTAATGTAAGTTTTGTTGTCATTATACGTGTTATTATATTTGCAAATATACGTGTATTATAGTAAAATTTCAAATTCTTGTCAGTATAGCACTTACAGGTAAATTACGATTTAAAATAGTGTACTATTAGTTTTAATGCCTTAGATGGAAGCAAAAAGAAACTCCAACATCGAAGTTTGCTACATAAACGCACTAGCCGGATTTTTAATCTTTGCTTACACCGAATAATCCGCAACAATTTGCATTCTTCTTCCTTGCCCAAATGCTTTTTTAGAAACCCTAAGTATTGGTGGTGTTTGTTGGCGTTTGTATTCGCTGCGGTTTACTAAATTAAAAATTCTATTTACTAAGGCAGTGTCAAACCCCATATTTATTATCTCTTGTGGACCTTCTCTTTCTTCGATGTATAAGGATAAAATTTTATCTAAAACATCATAATCGGGCAAAGAATCACTGTCTTTTTGATTGGGTCTTAGTTCGGCAGATGGTGGTTTAGAAATAATGTTTTGTGGTATAATTTCTTTTTCTTTGTTGATGTAATTAGACAGTTCGTACACCTGTGTTTTAAACAAATCACCAATAACACTAAGTCCACCGCACATATCGCCATACAATGTTCCGTAGCCTACCGCAGCTTCGCTTTTGTTGGACGTATTTAATAAAATATATCCAAACTTATTGGAGATGGCCATTAAAATTATGGCTCTCATTCTGGCTTGAATGTTTTCTTCGGCAATGCCAGGTTGTTGGCCTGCAAACAGCTCTTTTAAACTATCTTCAACTGATGCTACTCCATTTTCTATTGGAATAATTTGGTAATTGCATCCTAAAGTTTCTACTAATTTTAATGAATCTGAAACAGAATGGTCGGATGAATATTTTGAAGGCAACAATACTGCCAATACATTTTCTTTGCCAAGTGCTTCCACTGCCAAAACCAGTGTTAGTGCCGAATCAATTCCACCACTTAATCCCAAAATGGCTTTAGAAAAATTTAGTTTTGTAAAGTAGTCTTTTATACCTAAAACAAGTGCTTGGTAAATTAATTCAATGGAAGTTTTTTCTATTTCAAATTTGGGAGAATCATTTATTTCATGGGACTCCACAATTAAAAAATCTTCTTCAAAAAACAGCATTTGTTTTTTTATACTTCCATCCTCTCCCACTACCATTGAACCTCCATCAAAAATAAGTTCTGTTTGTCCGCCTACTTGATTTAAATATATAAATGGGATTTTGTGTTTTTTTGCCATCTTATTTAAAAGATGTTTCCTTGTTTTATCTTGGTTGTAATTAAATGGTGATGCCGAAATATTTATAGCAATTGTTGGCTTTTGTTTCATCAACTCGTCCATAGGAGAAACTTTATAGAATTTTCTTCCTGTTTTACTTTCGGTTTCTACTATTTCCTCTTCCCAAATATCTTCACATACAGTTAATGCTATTCGTACATCCTTGTACGTTACAATTTCAAACTCCGCTGCTGGCTCAAAATACCTGTATTCGTCAAACACATCATAATTTGGCAATAAACCTTTGTGTATATATTTTTTTACTTTTTGGTCTTCAATAAAACAAGCCGAATTAAACAATGGTTTGCCCGTATTGGAATTGTTTTTTGATGGCAAGCCAACAATAGCAGCAATTCCTTGGCAATGTTCTGCAATTTGAGAAACGGCAGTTTCGCACTTAGCAATAAAATCATCGAACTCCAAAAAATCTCGTGGAGGATAACCACAAATAGAAAGTTCCGGAAAAACAATTAATTCTGCTCCTAAAGATCTGGCTCTAGAAATACTCGAAATAATTTTATTAACGTTGTAATCGAAGTTTCCTATGTGGAAGTTTAATTGCGCCAAGGCAATTTTCATACATAAAAGTTTAAAACATTACACCTACAGAAAGCATTACTCCACTTAATTTAGAAGAGGTTTGTGCAAATGATTCTGAATTGTTTTTAATTACTTTAAGCTCTTTTGATGAGCTTTTGAGCAAGTTGGTGAAACCATTGATATAACTTAAAGATGCAAAGGCAGCAGTGCTTCCCACCAATTTATATTCTAATCCACCACCCACATTTAAAGCAATTCTTAAAGGGCTATAGTCTTTTTTAACGTCTAAATCGGGTCTGTCTTCTATTCTTTTGGCAACAGAAGTAACCGTTTGAGAGACATTATTTATACTTGAAGATGTTGTAATGTATTGTCCTTCGTCGTTGGCCAAAGCTTTGCCTCTAAATCCAAGATTAAATCCAAAGTTTGCAAAGTAGGTAATACCATTAATTTCGGGAGTTCTCATTTTTAAGGCCAATGGAATTTCAAAATAATTAATTCTTACCGAACGTTTTGTTGGTTTATATAAAATACTTAGTTGACCTGGTTGTAAATTTTGATCGTCTGGTTGATAAAAAAGTGTTGTATCTTTTATTTCAAATTTTGCTCCGTAGCTATTAAACTCAAGTCCAGTAAAAAAAGAAACAACTTTATTTAGCTTAAATTCCGTAACCAAGCCATAGCCAAAACGTAATCTGGCGCCTCCACCAACAAATAATTTTGAATCTTCGGGTTTTGTCCAAGATATAGTGGGAGTTGCTTTTATACCTACTCTAAAGTTTTTTAGAGCGGCAATTTCTTCTTGTGCTTTTAATGTATCTTGTGCTTTTAATGTATGATTTATAAGTAGTATTGATAATATTAAAAAAATCTTTTTCATAGCTTTGTACACTTTTTTGTTTTAGCAAAAATAGTCTTTTATAAATGTATTTCAGAAAAGATTTAATTTTTTTATTTGTTTTTTTTTCTATCGTGCTTTTTTCTTGTAAGCAAAACAAGAAAAGTTTAAGAGAAATAAAGGGATCCGATGAACATTCCTTTAAACTGGTTTGGAAGCCCTTTTATTTAGATTTACTAAAATTAAAAGATGCTAAAGACAGCACTCCATTGCTTATGATGAGGAAAAATTATGTTAGTTTTTACGAACAATTTAATACTGCAGTAATAAATATTGGACCTTCTACTTCTCCGCTTTATACCAACAGAATAAACGATTATTTAAACGACAAAGACATTGCTTATTTGTATCGCTCGGTTGATTCTGTATATAACAATAGCAGAATAAATACCTTAAAAGAAGAGCTAAATCTAGCATTTGGAATTTTTACAACTGCATTTCCAAAAAAACAAATTCCAGCAATTGCACCCATGATTACAGGCTTTAATTACGCAGTTATTGTTGGCGATTCTATTTTAGGAATAAGCTTAGACATGTTTCTTGGCAAAAATTTTAACTATTATTCTTTGTTACAGTTTCCGGAGTACAAGAAGAATTTAATGACAAAAGAAAACCTGGTTCCAAGGGCACTTTTTTCTTGGATTAAAACAGAGTTTGAACCTCCAACTCCACCTGCAGATTTATTAAGTGAAATGATTGAAGCTGGAAAAGTAATTTATTTATTGAATCATTTAGTGCCTGAATTAGAAGATTCTCTTGCCTTTGGCTACACCGCTGCACAAATGGACTGGTGCAAGACCAATGAGTTTCAAATTTGGGCAACTTTTGTTGATAAAAAATTGTTGTTTAGCAGCACCAATTCCGAAAATCAAAAATATGTAAACGAAGCACCTTTTAGCCCAGGTTTTTCTAAAGAATCGCCAGGGAAAATTGGATATTTTATCGGATATAGAATTGTGGAATCATACATGGAAAACAATTTAAACGTTACCCTTAACCAGTTAATGGAAAATCACGATTCACATTTAATTTTAAATCGTTCAAAGTACAAACCAAAAAAATAAATGAAGACATCAGAAATTAATTTTAAAATTCAACTCGATGAAAATCATTTGCCAGAATCTATGCAATGGTCTGCCACTGATTCGGATGTAAATGGAATTCAAGATTGCAAATCCTTGATGATTAGTGTTTGGGATCCAAAAGAAAAAAGCACACTTAAAATAGACCTGTGGACTAAAGACATGTTGATTGACGAAATGAAAATTTTTATGCATCAAACTTTGTTGTCTATGGCAAATACTCTTGAAAAATCTATTCAAGAAGAAAAGATGGCGGGAGACATGAGAGATTTTTGTGAGTACTTTGCAGAAAAAATGGGCTTAAAAGAACCTGAAGAAAAATAAACTAGAAATAAATTTAGTATGGAAGGAACAGTATCAAAAAGTACAGTAAACGGAATTTGTACCATCACATTTTATCATCCGCAAAGTAATTCTATGCCGGGAGATATGCTAAACTTATTGGCAAAAACTATTGAAGAAGCAGGAAATGAAACCGATTCAAAAGTAATTGTATTGGAAAGTAAGGGAGAAAAATCGTTTTGTGCAGGAGCATCTTTTGATGAGTTGGTGGCCATCACAGATTTTGAAACAGGTAAAAAATTCTTTTCGGGCTTTGCACAAGTTATCAATGCCATGCGAAAAGCTCCAAAATTTGTAATTGCAAAAGTACAAGGAAAAGCTGTTGGTGGCGGCGTAGGAATTGCCTCTGCTGCCGATTATACTTTGGCACACAGTTCCGCCGAGGTAAAGCTTAGTGAGTTGGCTGTTGGAATTGGGCCTTTTGTAGTGGGCCCTGCAGTAGAAAGAAAAATTGGCACCTCTAAATTTGCTTCACTTTCTATAAACGCCACACAATGGCAAAACTCTAATTGGGCTTTGCAAGCAGGTCTTTATGCTAACGTGTTTAACACCCACGAAGAATTAAATGCCGAAGTACAAAAGTTAGCCGAAACGCTTTCTAAAAGTAATCCGCAAGCGATGGAAATGCTTAAAAAAGTTTTTTGGCAAGGAACAGAAAACTGGGACACCTTGTTGTTTGAGCGTGCAGAAATGAGTGGCACATTGGTATTGAGCGATTTTACCAAAAATGCTATTGCAAAATTTAAAGCAAAAGCCTAGAACAGTTTAAATGGCAATATTTGCAAAAGCAAAAAAATCGGAGAGTGCCGAGATGAGTTTTCTGGATCATCTAGAAGAATTGCGGTGGCATTTGGTAAGAAGCGTGGTGGTTATTTTTGCTTTGGCCATTGTTTTTTTTATAAACAAAGATTTTCTATTCAATACCATTATTTTAGCGCCAAAAAACGCTGATTTTTTTACTTATAAATTTATGTGCAAGCTTTCTCACCTCCTGCAAATGGGTGATGCTTTGTGCATGAATGGCTTGGAATTTAGTTTAATAAATACCACACTTTCTGGACAATTTACTTTGCACATGTGGGCAGCTTTTTTAGCTGGAATAGTGGTTGGCTTTCCTTATTTAGTTTGGGAAGCATGGCGATTTATTAAGCCGGCCCTTACTGCCACAGAAATAGGTTATTCTAAGGGGATATTATTTTTTGTTTCTATTCTGTTTTCTATTGGTGTTCTTTTTGGATACTATCTTATTGCTCCTTTGTCTATAAATTTTTTGGGCACTTATCAAGTGAGCAGCGAAGTAAAAAATATGATAGACATGGATTCTTACATCAGCACAATAACGGTTATTACATTTGCGTCGGGATTGCTTTTTGAGTTGCCCATAGTAGTTTATTTTTTATCGAGCCTAGGAATTATTTCTCCAGCTTTTATGAAAAGGTACCGCAAACATGCAGTGGTAGTAATTTTAATTTTAGCAGCAGTAATAACGCCTTCTCCGGATATAACTTCTCAGTTGTTAGTTGCCTTGCCGGTATATGTTTTGTATGAGCTAAGTATTTTTGTTTCGGCTTATGTGGTGAATAAGAAAGAGAGGGAAGTAGTTTAAAATTTGCTTTTAAGATTATTAGTGGAATTTTTAACGGTTTGCAGATTTGCGAATTGGCGGGATTTTTAGCACAAAAGTTATTTCGCAGCGGAGAAGTAGGACTGAACTTTCGGCTACCACAAAACTGTCAAGCGGAGACGATTCACCGCGGCGAACCCGCCTATTGCAAATGTGCTGTTAGTGGTAGTGCATTTTTACAGGTCAAGAACAATACGAATATTGTCCTTAATATTTATAATTTGATCTTTGTTTAACTGTCCTACTTTCTTAATAAATCTTTTGTTATCAATTGCTCTAATTTGATCTACAAGTACATCGCTTAATTTGTCTAACTGTCCCTTTTTTAAATGAACTCGCAACAAATATACTTCTGTATGAATATTGGTTGTTATTGGGCAAACAATTGTAGATGAATGAATGTCATTTAATAAATTTGTCTGTATAATTACAACAGGCCTAGTTTTACCTGGTTCTGTTCCACGGCTTGGGTTAAGGTCAGCAAGCCAAATGTCGTATTGCTTAATCTTCATCTACAAACTTTTCGAATTCATGCAATAAGTCCATGGAGTCTTTGTTTATTAGCTTTGATTCTTTCACAAGTTGGTTTTTCAGTAGGCGTCTTTTATTGAATAAGTTATAAATGCTAACTGCTTCATTGATATAGCGATTTCGAGCAAGTTTGAGTTTTGCTGTAATTTCTTCTGCGTCATCAAAAATTTGGTCGTCCAATTTAAGTGATAATGTTTTCATAGTCTTGAATATTTTTTACAAAGGTATACATTAAAAGTATATACTAAAAATTCTAAACGTTTTTTTGCATTACCGATAACTAAATTATTGGCGAAAACAAATAATTTAATTATAAACTCACTCAAAAACAAAACAATGATCCCCTGTCCACAATTCAAAGTTGAAAATATTATTTCTACTCACAAAATTGTAGCAATAAAAATTACAACTTGCTTCTAAATTATTTATCAAAAGAAATGGCAAAATTTGAGATTATAGGTGGCAAAAAATTAAAAGGAGAAATTGTACCACAAGGTGCAAAAAACGAAGCATTGCAAATATTGTGTGCTGTATTGCTAACTCCCGAAACTGTTGTTATCAGTAATGTTCCGGATATTGTTGATGTAAATAAATTAATAGATTTACTAAAAGACTTGGGCGTTAAAGTTACCAAATCTGATTTTGAACAATATACTTTTATTGCCGATGAAGTAAATATTGATTACTTAAATTCTCCCGAATTTAAAAAGAAGGGAGCTGCACTAAGAGGTTCTATAATGATTGTTGGACCTTTGTTGGCCAGATTTGGAAGAGGATACATTCCTAAACCAGGTGGAGATAAAATTGGTAGAAGAAGATTAGACACCCATTTTATTGGATTTCAAAACCTGGGTGCAAAATTCGAATACATAGAAAACGAAGAGTTTTACAAAGTAGAGGCTTCCAACTTAAAAGGTTGCTATATGTTGTTGGATGAAGCTTCTGTTACAGGAACTGCAAACATTGTTATGGCAGCAGTAATGGCCAAAGGCACAACAACAATATACAATGCTGCATGTGAACCTTATTTGCAGCAACTCTGCAAAATGCTAAACAGGATGGGTGCAAAAATTAGTGGAATTGGTTCTAATTTATTAACTATTGAGGGCGTTGAATATTTAGGTGGAACAGAACACAGAATGTTGCCCGATATGATAGAAATTGGCTCATTTATTGGCTTGGCAGCAATGACCCAGTCTGAAATAACCATAAAAAATGTTTCGTACGAAAGCCTTGGAATAATACCCGATACGTTTAGAAAATTAGGAATTGAAATGGAATTGAGAGGAGATGATTTATTCATCCCTTCAAGAGAAAATTATGAAATAGATACATTTATTGATGGCTCAATACTTACTGTTGCAGATGCAATATGGCCAGGATTTACACCCGATCTATTAAGTATAGTTTTAGTAGTGGCTACCCAAGCAAAGGGAAGTGTTTTAATTCATCAAAAAATGTTTGAAAGCCGTTTGTTTTTTGTAGACAAATTAATTGATATGGGTGCTCAAATAATTTTGTGCGACCCTCATAGAGCAACCGTTATTGGGCTAAATAGGCAACATAGTTTAAGGGGAATAAATATGACGTCACCTGACATACGAGCTGGTGTTTCTTTACTTATTGCAGCACTTAGTGCACAAGGTAAAAGTGTGATTGACAATATTGAACAAATTGATAGAGGATATCAGAACATTGATAGTAGATTAAAAGCTATTGGTGCTGATATTACCAGAATAAATTAATTTTTATACTTTTGGAACAATAATTGTCAAAAGAATACCAACAATAACTAAACAAAAAATGAAAAAAATAAATTTTTTTATTGCACTTATAGCTTTCTCTACCTTGGTTTGGGGATTCTCGAACAAACTTGCGGGAAGCACTGCAACCGTTGGACTGAACATAGGAAACAAGGCACCAGAAATGGTTTACAAAACTCCAGATGGCAAAGATTTATCTCTTTCATCTGTAAACAAAGGAAAAATTGTATTAATAGATTTTTGGGCTTCTTGGTGCGGACCATGCAGAATGGAAAACCCGGCAGTAGTAGCAGCGTATGAAAAATACAAAAACACAAAATTTAAAAACGGCGCCAAAGGCTTCACTATTTATAGCGTTTCATTAGACAAAGCAAAAGAAAATTGGGTGGCAGCAATTGCAAAAGATAAATTATCTTGGGCAAACCACGTAAGCGATTTAATGTCTTGGCAAAGTGCCGCAGCTGCCCAATATGGTGTGAACAGTATTCCAATGAATTTTTTATTGGATGCAAAGGGAATTATTGTTGCAAAAAATTTGAGAGGTTCTGCACTTGAAGCAGAAATAGAAAAGCTGGTAAAAAAATAATTTATAGTTTTAATTCTCATATTGGCTTTGTTGCATTAGCAGCATAGCCAATTTTTTTTAATAGACATGGATGCAGATTGGCTAACGAGAACATTTTTAGGAAATACAGTAGAACAGATTCTTTGGTTCTTTGGTATTTTGCTCGCCGGAATTGCTTTTAGAACAATTATTGCTTATGTATTTTCGAGATTTTTATTTGAAGTTTTAAAAAAACATTCCAAAGAAATTGGTTCACAAAAATTAGTCGAGCTACTTAAAAGACCCTTTGGTTTTTTTGTAATTATTTCCACCCTATATTTTGCCTTTAACTGTTTATCCTTTCCCGCACAATGGGAAATTGGTCCTGCACATCTTTTTGGAATACGAATGTTTCTGCAAAGAACATTTCAAGTTTTTTTAATTGTTAGTTTTACCTGGATTGTGCTTAGAATAATAGACTTTATAGGATTAATTCTTCATCACAAAGCAATTATTACACAAAATAAAATGGACGATCAAATTGTGCCATTTGTGAAAGAAGGTATAAAAATTAGCATAGCTGTTATATCCTTGTTTTTTATTTTAGGAGCAGTGTTTAAACTAAACATTACCTCATTAATTGCCGGACTAGGTATTGGAGGTCTTGCTATTGCATTGGCAGCCAAAGAATCGTTAGAAAATTTGTTGGGCTCGTTTACCATATTTTTTGACAAGCCATTCACAGTTGGCGATTTTGTGGATGTGGCAGGCGTAAAAGGCCATGTAGAAAAAATAGGATTTAGAAGCACAAGAATTAGAACTGTTGAAAAAAGCTTTTTAACTGTTCCCAACAAAAAAATGGTAGACAGTGTATTAGACAATATTACATTAAAAACCATGCAAAGAATTAGAATGAATTTGGCAATTTCTCTGGAAACTCCGGCTGATAAAATACAAGGTTTAATTTCTAAAATTAGTTCTTTTCTTGAGCAACAAAACGAAATTACAAATGATTTTACAGTAAAGTTTTTTGAAATAAATAATACTATTGGTTTTGAGATTTTGATAATTTATTTTGTGAACACTACTTCTTACGATGAAAGTTTAGAAGTTAAAGAGAAAGTTAATTTTAAACTATTAGAAATTCTAAAAGAAGAAGAAATTAGCCTGACAATAAATAATTATTTTTCATCTACCAATGGCGATAAAAAGTAAAAAAAAATTCTATGTAGTGTGGGTTGGCGCTAAACCGGGAATTTACCAAACTTGGGACGAATGTCAAAAACAAGTTATTGGATTCAAGGACTCAAAATACAAATCGTACCCAACAAAAATTGAAGCAGAAAAAGCATTTTTAGAAACCTTTCAAAAAAATATTTATCAAGCCAAGAATACTGAAACTGCAAGAAAAACAACTGCAAGTTATCCCAAGGGAGAATACTTGTGTGTAGACGCTGCATGGAATACAGTAAGCGGCGATGCAGAGTATCGTGGAGTAATGATGCCAAGTAAACAAGAAGTTTTTCAAAAAGGACCTTATTTAGATGGAACCAACAACATTGTTGAATTTTTAGGAATTGTTCATGGTTTGGCTTGGTGCAAACAAAATAATTATTTGTTCCCTATTTATTCAGATAGCAAAACGGCTATCTCTTGGATTAAAAAGAAAAAGGCAAATACAAAACTGGAACAAACTTCCAGAAACAAACCTCTTTTTGAACTTTTAGAAAGAGCAGAAAATTGGATAAAAAATAATACCTGGAGAAACGAAATTCTAAAATGGGAAACAGATGTTTGGGGTGAAATTCCAGCAGATTTTGGGAGGAAATAAATAGTATGCACAATTACAAACAAATGAAACATATAAAATTACTTCTTACTTTTTATATACTTTTTTCTTTTAAATCTTTCTCGCAAGACAAAGACTCAACAGTGAACCATGGACATTTTTTAGGAGGAGTTTATGGCAATGTATACATTGAAGCCAGCTTTAAAGATCAACTTTTAAATGGGCCATTTATTATAAGAGACAATAAACGAAAAGTATTACTTAAAGGTAGTTTTAATAACAATCAAAAAACTGGGACTTGGGAAAAATACCATTCAAAAGATACCAGTTATTTTCTAAGAAAAAAAACCGAATATATTGTAAATAAACCTGCTGCAATAATTTTAGAAACAGATAGTTCATCAAGAAAAATTAAAAATAAAAATTATGTGTTGGAATATTTGCCCGATACCATCAAAAAATTTGACAGTTTAATTGAGTATGTTTCTATTCAGAAACAAATCGTTCCGAGCAGAAATGGTGGAGCGTTTAATGTATCGGAATATGGAAATTTATTATCTAGATTTTATCGTGGAATCACAAAAAACTTGGTAACAATTTATGCTGACGCCGAATTAAAAAATAAAATTCTAAAACCAGTTTTTTCTGAAAGCAACAAAGCTGTTTCAATAAGGACATCAGATAACTTTTATTTCTTTGATGAGTATGGATTATACCAAAGAATAAACAGTATTGGCTTAGAATTAAAAGATGGAACTATGTATTGGGTTTCCTTAAATGATATTGAGCTGAAAGGAATTAATTTAGTGATAGATTATTCCATGTTTAATGCACTAAAACAAAACTTATTGCCAAATAGAATGCTGTTCGAAAATAATGTTTCCAAAATAAAAATTAATAGAAACAACAGTTGGGAAATTAGAAGTAAACAGATTTTAATGGAAATTTATTGCAGAGAATTATTTTATTGATTTAGATTTAATTTTTGGATTTTTTCTTCTGTTCCAAAAAGTTATCAAGTCAATGTGTGAAGGATAAATTTTATAAATAATGAGATTATGAGGTGTTATTAATGCTTCATGAATATCTTTAATGTTCGTTCTCCTGAACATTAATGGCTGTTTTGAAATGTATACTATTGTTTTTTCGAATGATCGAAAAAAACTTTCAATTTCTTTGTGTGTCCATTCCTTTTCAAGGTAACTAACAATTTCTTCAAAAGAGATTTCAGCTTGAAGTGTCCACCTTATTTATTTGTCCATTTCTTGTACTTCTTCATAATATCCTTATGAGCAATGGTTTCATTTGCATCAGATTGTAAAATCCCCTTTTTTACTGATATTTGGACTGATTTAGGTAATTCTTGAAACCAATTATCTGTCTCACTTTCAAAAATAGAGTTTACATAATTGATGAAATATTTATTATTTGATTCAAGAATTTTTTTTGCAAGATTAATTTTTGTTGAAGATAGGCTCATCTTTTAAAGAATAATTAATTTCAAATATAAGAACATTCCAATGCATTAAAAATAACTATAAATCAATTCTTATTTGTTTCTAATTCCAATGCAACATTTTCCCAATTTTTATATTCCTGTTCCAAATTAGATTTAAGTTGTTGGTAATTGGCAAAAAACAATTCATTGCTTGAATTTTCTAGAAACGAAGGCAAAGACATTTCTTGATCCAACAGTTTAATTTTATTCTCTATTGCTGCAATTTCTTCTTCTGTTCTTTTTAATTTGTTCTCTAATCTTTTTATCTCTTTGGCTTCTTCTTTTCTCTCGTTGTATGATTTAGTATTTTGCACTTCAACTTTAACTTCACCTGATTTCTTTTCTTTTTGCTTTGCTAAATCATCAAGTGTGGATAAATTTTTATCTTTCAGAAAATCATAAATATCGCCCAAATAAGGTTTTATTTTCCCCTGATTAAATTCAAATATTTTATCTGTTAGCTCGTGTAAAAAATTTCTATCGTGTGATACAATAATTATCGTACCATTAAAATTTTTAAGTGCCTCTTTCAACATGTCTTTCGATTTCATGTCGAGGTGATTGGTGGGCTCATCTAAAATTAAAACATTGTGCGGCTCAAGGAGAAGTTTACACATTGCTAGTCGAGATTTTTCTCCTCCACTTAATACTTTTACTTTTTTTTCTACTTCATCGCCACCAAATAAAAATGAACCCAACAAACTTCTTACTTGTTTTCTAATTTCCCCTTCTGCAACATCATCTATTGTTGCAAAAATTGTTTTTTCCTCATCTAGCATTTCTGCTTGGTTTTGTGCATAGTAACCCACCTTTACTTGATGACCTAAAAATATTGATCCTTGAGCTTCTAAATTGTTGGTTAGAATTTTTACTAAAGTACTTTTCCCTTGTCCATTTTTCCCTACAAATGCAACTTTATCGCCTCTTTCAATTTCTAAATCAATTCCGTTTAGAACCAATTTATCACCATAACTTTTTTTGATGTTTTCGCATCTAACGCTAACCTTTCCGCTATGAGGTGCTGGAGGAAATTTAAACCGTATTGCAGCATTTTCTGTATCGTCTAATTCTACAATATCTAGGCGGTCTAATTTTTTTATTAAACTTTGTGCAAAGGCTGCTTTGCTTGCTTTTGCTCTGTATTTATTTATTAAGGCTTCTGTTTGTTCTATGTATTTTTCTTGGTTTTTTTGTTCGTTTTTTTGTTGCTCAATTCTTTCTTGCCTTAGCTGCACAAACTTAGAATAGTTGGCTTTGTAATCGTATATTTTTCCGCTTACAATTTCTATGGAACGATTTGTTACTCTATCCAAAAAATCTCTATCATGGGAAACCATTAACAATCCGCCAGTATATCCTTGCAAAAAATTTTCGAGCCACTGGATACTTTCTATATCTAAATGGTTAGTGGGCTCATCCAATAAAATAAGTGAAGGTTTCTTGAGTAGAATCTTTGCCAATTCAATTCTCATTCTCCAACCGCCGCTAAATTCTAAAGTCTGTCTCTCAAAGTCTTCACGAGTAAATCCTAATCCCATTAAAATTTTTTCTGTATCTGATGCAAAACTGTAGCCTCCAATCATACCAAACCTTTCGTTGGCATCGTTTAATTGATTTAGAATATTTAGGTATTCATCCGACTCGTAATCCTCTCGTGTAGTAACTAGATGTTCTAAATTTTTTATTTTTTGCTCTAGCTCATTTATTTCTTTGAACGCAGATACAGCTTCCTCAAAAACAGTTTTGCCGTCTACATGCTTCATCTCTTGGGCTAAATAACCTATGGTAAATTCTTTGGGGTATGAAATTGTGCCGGTATAAGATTTGTTTTCTCCTGCAATAATTTTTAAGAGAGTTGATTTTCCTGCTCCATTTTTCCCCACTAAACCAATTCTATCGGAACTTTGTACCAAAAAAGAAACGTCGTCAAATAAATCCTTTCCACCAAAGGAAACACCTAAATTTTGTATTGAAATCATACCGCAAAAGTAAGTTGTATAATTTAAAAGAAGAATTAAATAATTTTAATATCGGATATATTTTTTATATGTGCTTTCCGATTTTAATAAAAAGATGTATATTTGGGCGTGGAATGGAAAACAAACAATTTTAATTTTGATGGCTTAGAAGTTTATTTAAATAGAATTCAAGAAAAAAAGACTCTATTAGATAAGCACAGGCCAATTCCTGCAATAGCTCTAAAAAAAATAAAAGAAAGTTTATCGCTAGAATGGACTTATAACTCTAACAGTATAGAGGGAAACACACTTACACTAAGAGAAACAAAAATGGTTATTGAAGAAGGTTTTACCATAAAAGGAAAATCTCTTAGAGAACACTTTGAAGCAGTAAACCACCAAGAAGCTATTGAATATGTGGAACAACTAACAAATGAAAAATACCAGTTAAAAAGTAAAGATATTTTAGAGGTACATTCCTTAGTTTTAAATAAAATTGAAAAAGATTTCGCAGGTAGATTTAGAACATCAGGAGTTAGAATTTCAGGGGCAAATTTTGTCCCTCCAAATGCGTTAAAAGTATCCGCCTTAATTGATGAATTAATAAAATGGGTAAACAAAGAGTCTAAAAAGTTGCATCCCATTATTAGAGCCACCATTTTTCACCACAGGTTTGTGCATATTCATCCTTTTTTTGATGGAAATGGCAGAACCGTAAGGCTTGTTTTTAACTTATTGCTCATGAAAGAAGGATATCCTCCAGCAATTATTTTAAAAACGGATAGAAAAAAATATTATGATGCTTTAAACAAAGCAAACAATGGAGATTATTCAAAATTGATTTTACTGGTTATTCAGGCAAGTGAAAGAAGCTTAGATATTTACTGCAGCAGTTTAGATAATACCTACGATGATTATATGCCAATACAAAACATTGCCGAAGAGTCGGACGTTCCGTATGGGCAAGAATACATAAGTCTTTTGGCAAGAACAGGAAAAATTGATGCTTTTAAAGAAGGAAGAAATTGGCTCACTTCAAAAGAAGCTGTTATTAATTACATGAACAATCGTCCTAAAAAAAGAAGAAGTAAATTTGATTTACAGAGTTTAATCCAGCATTAAATTTTTAAGTGCATAGACCAATTAGTTTTAAAAAAACAGTTTGTATAGAACAACTCTATTTGATGTGATATTTTTAATAGCACTTTTTATTTACTTCTTCTTTTCAATTTTAAAAGCAAAGAATTTCCAATTACAATTACGTCGCTAAATGCCATAGAAAAAGCTGCTAACATAGGACTTATACCCCCACTTGCAGCAATAGGAATAGCAACTATATTGTATAAAAATGCCCAAAATAAATTTTGTTTAATGGTATTGTAGCTAAAACTTGAAAGTTCAAAAGCTTCTTCTATACCCTTTAATTTGTTGTTCTTTAGCACCACCACTTGTGCTGAATTAATTGCGGAAGCGTTTGCATCGGAAAGAGATACGCCTACGTTGGCTAAAGATAAAGCCGGAGCATCATTAATTCCATCTCCAATCATAGCAACGTTGTTAGATGTACGAAGTTTTTGTATTTCTATTAATTTTTGTTCGGGTTTTGTTTCATAGTAAACTTCATCAAAATTGTATTTTAGAGCAAAACTTTCTACTCTATTTTTTTTGTCACCACTCATCAAAACAACTTTTTTGTTTTTGCTTTTTAAGTAAGTCAACATTTCTTCAATACCTTCTCTTGGTTCATCTTCTATAAAAAGTGTTGCAATTAATTCTTGGTTTTTATACAGACTTACTACTTTAAATAATTCAGAATCTTCTCCTGAAATGAGTTTGTAAATAGTTGATTCAAAAATTGCCTCTACACCTATGCCAGCAAACTCTTTGTAATCATCTATTTTTAGTATTCTACAAGTGGATTCTAGTTCTTGTTTTAGCGAAATTGCTATGGGATGACTAGAGAAACTTTCTAAGGTATAAATGATGTTTTTTACAAATTTTTCATCTTGCTTTTCATCAATTGATATCTTATTCAATTTAAATTTTCCTGTTGTGAGTGTGCCTGTTTTGTCAAAAACAACAGTATCAATTTTTGCTAATGCCTCCAACGTATTTCCTCCTTTAATGAGCAATCCTTTCTTTGTTGCCAAACCTACTCCAACCATTACTGCGGTGGGCGTTGCCAAACCCATTGCACAAGGGCAAGAAATTACCAAAACAGCTATGCTTCTCAAAAAAGACTCAATTAAACTATGGGTGATAAAATAATTGATTGGAAATGAGACAATAGAAATTGCCACTACACCCAAAACAAAATATCCGCTTACTAAATCCCCTATTTTTTGAATCTCAGGCTTTGAACTATTGGCATCTTTTACCAATTTTATTATTCCAGAAAGTACTGTTTTGTCTCCTTTTGTTTCTGCCCTTAATTTTATTGTACCGCTTTGTAAAATTGTGCCACCAAAAACTTTGCTTCCAACTGATTTATCAACTGGAAACGATTCGCCAGAAATCATAGATTCATCAACTGTGCCAGTTCCTTCATATACTTCTCCATCGGCAGGGATTTTATCTCCTGAAGAAACTAATACTAAGTCGAATTTATTTACTTCGTCAATGCTAATTTCGTTGATTATTTCTCTACCAAATTGAAGAGAAATTCTTTTCGCTGTTTTGGGTAACTGTCCAACTAAATCTTTTAGAGAATTTGTTGTCTCAAAAACTGCTTTTTGCTCAATTAGCTGCCCTAGCAATACAAAACAAACAATGGATGATGCTGTTTCGAAAAATAATTTATGATGCAAATGTGGGTCATCAAAAAAATAAATCATCGAAAACAAACTGTAGAAAAAAGCTGAAGAAGAACCAATTAATATTAAAACATCCATGTTGGGATGTTTCATTTTTAGGGAAGAAACTGCACTTCTTCCAAAATGTATTACACCTAAAGAAAAAACTGGTAATGATAAAAAGAGTTGAAAAAAAGAATTTTCAAGAAAAGAAATTCCAGTAAAAAAGTGTCCAAACAACAAAGGTGTTGTAAGTATGAGAGAAAAAATAAATTTTTGAGTAAGAGTAATTTCTTTTTTTAAATTCTCATCATCCTGTACTTTGTATCCGAGCTTATTAATTCCAGAAATAATAGATTCTAATTTCTGTTGTTCTACCTCCTCAAAAACAACTTCTCCCGTTAGGAATTCTACACGAGGATTTTGTACATGTTCTTTTATTAAAAAATTGGAAACTGTTTTTGCACAATCCATGCAAGTCATTCCTGTAACTTTTAGTACATGTGTGTGTTTTTCTTGTTTTTCCATTTCTAAATTTTATCTCTCATGTATTCCCAAAGAACTATGCCAACAGAAACCGAAACATTTAAAGAATGTTTTGCACCTATTTGTGGAATTTCTATAACATTGTCGCAGAAATCAATAATATTTTGGTCTACACCGTTTACTTCGTTTCCAAAAACCAGGGCAATAGGCGTAGTTTGTATATTGAACATGTTCTGCAACATTTTACTGTTTGTGGTTTGCTCTACAGCAAAAATTTTTATGCCAACATTCTTTAATTCTGAAATCAATTCAGTTGCACTTTTACGGTATTCCCATTCTACGGAAAGTTCGGCACCAAGAGCAGTTTTGTGAATTTCTCTATCTGGAGGTGTGCCTGTGATGCCGCAAAGAAATAATTTTTTAATTCCAAAAGCATCAGAGGTTCTAAAGGTAGAGCCAACATTGTGTAAGCTTCTTACGTTGTCTAAAACGATATAAACTTCTTGTTTTTTTGTGTTTTTTACTTCTTCAATAGAAGGTCGGTTGAGCTCTGAGAGTGATAATTTTTTATTTGTTGGTGAATTCATTTCAAACTAAAAATATTTTTTCTTACAAAGGTTAACATTTTTATTTTGAAATTTAGTAGTCTCGACGAGAATCGAACTCATATCAAAAGTTTAGGAAACTTCTATTCTATCCATTGAACTACGAGACCATATTTTAATTTAAAGAACTTTTTATTTTACTGCAGAACCTTCTTCTGTTTCTTGTTTTGTAGGACTAACAAATGACAACTCTCCTTTTGAATTTTCTGCCATTAAAATCATTCCATGCGATTCTATCCCTTTTATTTTTCGCGGGGCTAAATTAACCAAAATTATTACCTTTTGACCTACAATTTTTTCGGGCTCATAAAATGCTGCAATTCCCGAAACAACATCTCTTTTATCAATTCCAGTATCAATTTTTAAGTGCAATAATTTGTCGGTTTTGGGAACTTTTTGTGCTTCAATTATTTTACCCACTCTTATGTCCATTTTCTGAAAATCTTCAAAGCTAATTTCAGGCTTGGCTTCAATGATTGTTCCCTCTAATTCTACATTATTTTTTTTCTTATCTGTAAGTTTTTGCAATTGCATTTCAATGGTAATATCTTCTACTTTTTGAAACAACAAAAATCCTTCATTTATTTTTGCTCCACCTTTTAAATTAATGAGTTGACTTGCTCTCTCCCATTCCATTTTTTCTGAGCCCAACATTTCTACAATCTTATTTGCTGTAAATGGCAAAAATGGTTCCATTACAATAGATAAATTTTGACAGATCTGTAAACACAAATTAATGATAACGTTTACTCTTTGCGGTTCAGTTTTTATCAATTTCCAAGGCTCTGTTTCAGCCAAAAATTTGTTGCCAATTCTTGCTAAATTCATGAGCTCGGCAAGTGCTTCCCTAAACTTAAATGCTTCTATTGCAGCAGCAATTTTATCAGGCATTTTGCACACTTCTTCCATCAACAAAATATCTTCTTTGGTAAACTCGTTTGCTTCGGGAATATTACCTTCAAAAAACTTGTGGGTAAGCACAACGGTTCTGTTTACAAAGTTTCCTAAAATTGCTACCAATTCATTATTAACACGTGCTTGGTAATCTTTCCAAGTAAATTCACTGTCTTTTGTTTCGGGCAAAATGGAAGCAAGGTAAAATCTTAGTTCATCTTGTTTGTTGGGAAAGTCTTGCAAATATTCATGCATTTCTATGCTCCAATGCCTGCTGGTACTCATTTTATCTCCCTCTAAATTCATGAACTCATTTGCAGGGACATTGTCTGGCAAAATATAATCGCCATGTGCCATTAACATCAACGGAAAGGTTATGCAGTGAAAAACAATATTGTCTTTTCCTATAAAGTGAACAAGGCTTGTCTCTTTGTCTTTCCAATACAATTCCCAATTTTTTCCATTGTCTAAAGCCCATTGTTTGGTGGCAGATATATAACCAATTGGAGCATCAAACCATACGTATAAAACTTTTCCTTTCCCTTTTTCCAATGGAACTTCTACTCCCCAATCTAAATCACGTGTCATTGCTCTTGGTCTTAAACCATCGTTTATCCACGATTTGCATTGCCCGTAAACTGTGGGCTTCCAATCTTTGTTGCTTTCTATAAATGCATCAATATCTGCTTGCATTTCATCCATTGGCAAAAACCAATTTGTAGTTTTCTTTAAAACTGGAGCTAATCCCGTTAGGACCGATATAGGATTAATTAATTCTGTTGGAGTTAAATCACTTCCACATCTTTCGCATTGATCGCCAAATGCATTGGGGTTTGCACATTTTGGGCAAGTACCTTTGATGTATCTGTCGGCTAAAAATTTTTGTGCTTTTTCATCGTAATATTGCTCTGTTTCTTGCTCCACCAATTTTCCTTTTTCGTACATTTTTAAAAAGAATTCTTGGGCGGTTTTATGATGAATGTCGGAGCTTGTTCTATGAAAAATATCAAAAGAAATACCCAATTGCTCAAAACTATTTTTATTTAGAGCATGGTATTTGTCAATTATTGCTTGAGGCGTTGTTTTCTCACTCAAGGCCTGATTTGCAATGGCCGTGCCGTGTTCGTCGCTTCCACAAACAAAAACTACGTCTTTTTTATTGCTTCTTAAATACCTTACATAAACATCGGCAGGCAAATATGCCCCAGCTAAATGTCCAATGTGTTTTGGCCCATTCGCATAAGGCAAAGCGGCGGTAATTGTATATCTTTTAGGATCTGTTTTTTTCATTCTTTTGCGGTACAAACTTCCTCAAAATAGTTTAAACTTCCCAATAAATGCAATTAATATTCGCTAAAGCATCCACTTTAAAATTAAAATTTGAAAAGAACAAACTCAAAACAATTATCTTTTTATCTTTGCCCTCATGAGTATTACAATAGAGCAAATAAAAGCTCTAAGTTCCAGAAAAGAGGAACTGAGGAGGCATCTTTGACGTAGATTACCAGCTGCGTCAAATAGAAGAAGAAGAAGAAAAAACATTGGCACCAGGCTTTTGGGACGACCCCAAGAAAGCCGAATTGGTGATGAAAGCAATAAGAGAAAAAAAACAATGGACAGATTCGTTTAAAAACGTTTCTAAAAGTTGCGATGACCTTGAAGTTGTTTTTGAGTTCTTTATTTCTGGTGATGTAAGCGAAGAAGAATTGCATCAACAATTTTTAACTACCGAAAAAATTCTAGAAGACCTTGAGTTTAAGAACATGCTCAGTGGAAAAGAGGATTCATTAAGTGCGATTCTTACCATAAATTCTGGGGCTGGTGGCACCGAAAGTTGCGATTGGGCTTCAATGCTGATGAGAATGTATATGATGTGGGCAGAAAAACATGGATTTAAAATTACTGAAGAAGATTTTCAGGAAGGCGATGTTGCAGGAATAAAATCGGTTACATTACAAATTGATGGACCCTTTGCTTATGGCTATTTAAAAGGAGAAAGTGGCGTTCATCGCTTGGTAAGAATTTCTCCGTTTGATGCAAATGCAAAAAGACACACCTCATTTGCTTCTGTTTATGCCTATCCTCTGATTGACGATACAATAAACATAGAAATAAATCCTGCAGACATAGAATGGGACACATTTAGATCGGGTGGTGCAGGTGGACAAAACGTTAACAAGGTGGAAACGGCAGTAAGGGTAACGCACAAGCCTTCTGGTATTATAATCAAAAACCAGGAATCAAGGTCTCAATTGCAGAACAAAGAAAAAGCCTTACAATTGCTAAAATCGCAATTGTATGAATTGGAGATGAGGAAAAGACAAGAATCTATTGATGCAATTGAAGGTTCAAAAATGAAAATTGAATGGGGTTCGCAAATAAGAAACTATGTGTTGCATCCCTATAAATTGATAAAAGATGTAAGAACAGGTTACGAAACCTCCAATACACAAGGGGTTTTAGATGGAGATTTAGACGAGTTTATCAAATCTTTTTTAATGGAATACGGAAAAGCTAAGGAAAATAAAAAAACAAATTTTATATGAACTATAAAAAAATATTAATCA
Source organism: Bacteroidota bacterium (assembly GCA_037131955.1). GTDB lineage: Bacteria > Bacteroidota > Bacteroidia > UBA4408 > UBA4408 > CAIMMJ01. The sequence continues at coordinate 49,918 of JBAXQC010000005.1, read as the reverse complement.
CTGGAGGTGCCGGATTTATAGGTTCTCATGTGGTAAGACGATTTATTAAAAATTATCCAAATTGTAAAATAGTAAATTTAGATGCTCTAACTTATGCAGGAAATTTATTAAATATTTCGGATGTAGAACACCACGAAAATTACAGCTTTGTAAAAGGAGATATTGTTGACGGTGATTTTATTTTTAAACTTTTTGAAAAAGAACAATTTGATGCCGTAATTCATTTAGCTGCTGAATCTCATGTTGACAGGTCCATAGCAAATCCTATGGATTTTATTTTGACAAATGTGGTGGGTACAGTAAATCTGTTGAATGCCGCCAAACATTTTTGGAAATTAGACAAAGAAGGATTTTCTAATAAGTTGTTTTATCATGTTTCCACCGATGAAGTTTATGGTTCATTAGGTGATACAGGTATGTTTTTAGAAACTACTTCTTATGACCCAAGAAGTCCTTATTCTGCTTCAAAAGCAGGCTCCGATCATTTTGTTAGAGCTTATCATCATACGTATGGAATACCGGTAATTATTTCTAACTGTTCTAACAATTACGGTTCGCATCAATTTCCAGAAAAACTAATTCCTTTATTTATTCACAACATAAAAAACAACAAACCATTGCCTGTTTACGGCAAAGGAGAAAATGTAAGAGATTGGTTGTGGGTGGATGATCATGCAAGAGCAATTGAAGTTATTTTTAACTCAAATAGGATTGGCGAAACATACAATATTGGCGGTCATAACGAGTGGAAAAATATTGACCTTATTAAAGTAATGTGTAAGGTAATGGACAGAAAATTGGGAAGAGCAGAAGGTGATTCTGAAAAGCTAATTACTTATGTGCAAGACCGTGCGGGGCATGATATGAGGTATGCCATTGATTCTACAAAACTTCAAAACGATTTGGGGTGGAAACCCTCTTTGCAATTTGAAGAAGGAATTGAAAAAACAATAGACTGGTATTTGGCCAACGAAAAATGGCTGCAAAATGTAACCAGCGGAGAATATTTAAAATATTACGAAACTCAATACGGACAAAGGAGTACGGCTAATACTATATAATATGTTTGACAAAATATTTTTTGAAGGAGACATAAAAAACTCTACATTTTTAATTACCGGAGGAGCGGGATTCATTGGCTCAAACCTTGCCGAATATCTTTTAAAATATGGTGCAGGAAAAGTTAGAGTTTTTGATAATTTGTCCACCGGTTTTTATGAAAACATTGAGGGCTTTGTTTCTCTTCCTAATTTTGAATTTATAAATGGAGACATTCAAAATGTTGACGAATGCCATAATGCCTGCCAAGGAATTGATTATGTTTTGCATCAGGCAGCCCTTGGCTCCGTGCCTAGAAGCATAGAAAATCCAATTGCTACTAACGGTTCTAACATTGACGGTTTTTTGAACATGTTGGTGGCTGCAAAAGATTCAAAGGTTAAAAGATTTGTATATGCAAGTTCCTCATCGGTGTATGGCGATAGTCCTATTTTACCAAAAAGTGAAAATCAAATTGGAGCACCACTTTCACCGTATGCTGTTACAAAATATGTGAATGAGCTGTATGCGGGAGTTTTTTATAAAACCTACGGATTAGAAGTTATTGGGCTAAGGTATTTTAATATTTTTGGACCACGACAAAATCCTAAAGGTGCTTATGCTGCTGCTATTCCATTGTTTATGGATGCCATTTTAAGCAACAAATCACCTTTCATTAATGGAGATGGGGAGCAATCTAGAGATTTTACATTTGTAGAAAACGCTGTTCAGGCTAATATAAAAGCACTTTACACCAAAGACCCATTAGCAATTGGCGAAGTATTTAATATTGCTTGTGGAGATAGAATTACAATTAATCAATTGTTTCAAATGCTAAAAGATTATTCTAATTCATCCGTAAATGCAGCATATAGAGAACCAAGAGCGGGTGATATAAAAGACTCCTTGGCGGATATATCACGTGCTAATAAAATGCTTGGATATTCTCCAGAGTTTGAAGTTAGAAAAGGATTGCAGATAACGCTTGATTGGTTTAAAAATAAATTTTATTAAATTGAATTTCTTCAAAAATCTATTTTCTGGAAAAGAAAAAAGGGAAGAATCGCTTATCAAAGATTTTTCAGAAATTGGCATTGATATGCACTCTCATTTTATTCCCGGTATTGATGATGGAGCCGAAACAATTCAAGACTCAATTGATTTAATTAGAAAAATGGTGGATTTTGGTTATAAAAAAATTTATACCACGCCTCACATCATGTCTGATTATTATAAAAATACACCCGAAATAATTTTAAGTGGTTTAGAAAAAGTTAGGGAGGCCATTAAACAAAATGGAATTCCTGTTGAGCTTTATGCAGCAGCAGAATATTACTGTGACTTTGAATTTTCTAGCAAAATTGGCAAAGAGAAACTATTAACTTTTGGGGACAATTATATCTTGTTTGAAGTTTCTTATTTAAATGCTCCAGAAAATATTAGTGATATTATTTTTATGCTCCAATCCAATGGTTACAGACCGGTTTTGGCTCATCCCGAACGTTATCCATACTGGTTCAGTAATTATAAAATCTATTCGCAACTAAAAGAAAAGGGGGCTTTGCTTCAGCTAAATATTAATTCACTTACTGGTTATTATTCCCCTGCAACAAAAAAGATAGGAGAAAAATTAATTGCAGACAATTTAGTTGATTTTATTGGCAGCGATTGCCACCATGCAGGTCACATAAATTTAATGCATCAAGCGTTAAAAAACACTTACCTGAAAACACTTTTGGAATCTGGTAATTTAAAAAATAAGTTTCTGTGATTTTATTCTTCTTTTAACCAACTAGAATACATCAAATAATTATTGGCAATTCTATTAATTTCGCCTTCAATTAATTTTTGGTCTACTTTCTTTACAAATTTGGCTGGCACTCCTGCGTAAATACTTCCAGATTCAACCACGGTGTTTTCTAACAACACTGCTCCGGCGGCAATAATACTGTTGCTACCCACCACGCAATTATCCATTATTATTGCTCCCATCCCCACTAAAACATTGTTGTGCAAGGTGCAGCCATGAACAATAGCATTGTGCCCTATTGAAACGTTATCTCCAATAACAGTTTTTGTTTTTTGATAGGTACAATGAATTACTGCTCCGTCTTGAACATTTACTTTGTTTCCCATTTTTATGGAATTTACATCGCCTCTAACTACTGCATTGAACCAGATGCTGCAATCTTCACCCATTGTTACATCACCAACAAGTGTTGCATTTTCTGCAAAATAACAATTTATTCCGTACTTAGGTACTACGCCCTTTATTGATTTTATAAGTGCCATGTATTTATTTGGTGGTTTTGAAAATAAAACAAAAAAGCTGCCTTTTTCAAGACAGCTTTTCTACTACAATTGATAAAAAAATTAAACCAATGAAACTCTTTTGAAGTCTGTAATTGCTAAATCTTTGTCAATACTTTTTACATATTGATTTACTGTCATTTTATTGTCTTTGATGTATTCTTGATTAAGCAAGGTACTTTCTTTGTAAAATTTTTGAATTTTACCTTGAGCAATTTTTTCTAACATTTCTTCTGGTTTACCTTCTTGGCGAGCTTGCTCTTTTGCAATTTCTACTTCTCTTTCTAATGTTGATGCATCAACATCGCCTTTGTCTAATGCAACAGGAGCCATAGCTGCGGCTTGCATAGCAATATTTTTTGCCACCTCTTCGCTTACGTTTGCTTGATTAAATCCTACTATTGTAGCTAGCTTATTTCCTGGATGAATGTATGAATAAACGTATTCTGCATTTACTGTTTCGTATCTGCTCAATTCAATTCTCTCACCAATTTTTGCAACGTAATCTAATATTCTATCAGAAATTTTAACTCCATCTATTGCATTTTCTTTTAGTGCGTCAATGCTAGAAGGGTTAGTAGAATTTGCACTTTCTAAAATAGAATTTGCAAATGAACCAAAGTCTGCATTAATGGCAACGAAATCTGTTTCGCAGTTTAAGCAAATGATTGTTCCTCTTTTTTTATCGGCTGTAACTTTTGCAATTACTTGTCCTTCTTTTGCATCTCTATCTCCACGGTTAGCTGCAACTTTTTGTCCTTTTTTTCTAAGGTAGTCTATAGCTTTTTCAAAATCTCCGCCACTTTCTGTTAATGCTTTTTTGCAGTCCATCATACCCGCTCCGGTAGTGGTTCTTAATTTGTTTACATCTGCTGCTGTAATTGTTACTGTTGTCATATTTATTTTTTTGAAATATTTTTATTGATTAAAAAAAAATCCAAAATCGTTTTTTAGACTTTGGATTTTTTCCATAGGTTTAAAACCCATTATTATGCTTTTCTTGCTCTTTTTGGAGCTCCTTCGGCAGAAACTCTTTTTGGTTTTCTTCCTTCTTCCTCTGCTTCAGCTAATAGTTTTGCTGCTTTTATTTCTATTTCAGAACCTTCTTTTTCTTCTGTTTCTTTTTCTTTGTCAACTTTTCTTTCCGATAATCCTTCTTGCATTGCAGTAGTGATTACATTCAAAATTAGTTGAACAGATTTTGTTGCATCATCATTTGCAGGAATAGCGTAATCAATTAAATTTGGATTTGAGTTGGTATCTACAATTCCAAAAGTTGGTATTCCAAGTCTTTTTGCTTCGGCAACTGCAATGTGTTCTTTGTGAATATCTACAATAAACAATGCAGCAGGCAAACGAGTAAGGTCTGCAATGCTACCCAAAGTTTTTTCTAGTTTTTCTCTTTCTCTTGTGATAAGTAATTTCTCTCTTTTTGCAATTACATCAAAAGTTCCGTCAGTTGCCATTTTATCAATTAACGACATTTTTTTAATTGCCTTACGAATAGTAGCAAAGTTGGTAAGCATTCCACCTGGCCATCTTTCAGTAACATAAGGCATATTTATGTTTTGAACTGTATTTGCAACAATATCTTTTGCTTGTTTTTTGGTGGCAACAAACAAGACTTTTTTTCCAGACTTTGCAATTTGCTTTAAAGCTTCAGCAGCTTCGTCTAACTTAACTAAAGTCTTATTAAGATCTATGATATGAATTCCATTTTTCTCCATAAAAATGTAAGGAGCCATGTTTGGATTCCATTTTCTTTTAAGGTGACCAAAGTGAACACCTGCTTCAAGAAGATCGTTATAATTTGTTCTAGACATGTAATTTTTTTTATTGGTAATGAATAATGATTAACGTTTACTGAATTGGAATCTCTTTCTTGCTTTCTTTTGACCAGGTTTTTTTCTTTCTACCATTCTTGGGTCTCTTGTTAGCAATCCTGCAGGTTTAAGCATAGGACGGTAATCGGCAGAAATTTCACACAATGCTTTTGAAATACCTAATCTTACGGCTTCGGCTTGACCTTTAAAACCACCACCCGCAACATTTACTTTTACGTCGTATTGGTTTTGGTTATTGGTAACTTCAAACGCTTGCGTTACAATGTAGTGAAGAATTCCTGTAGCGAAATATTCTTTGTAATCGCGGTCGTTAACGGTTATATTTCCACTGCCTTTTTTTAGATAAACTCTAGCAACAGCTGTTTTTCTTCTTCCGGATGTATTGGTTAATTCCATTTATTTTATTACTTCAATGAATTAATATTAATTTGCTTTGGTTGTTGTGCTTCGTGCGGATGCTGAGTTCCTGCATAAACAAAAAGGTTGCCATTGATTGCTCTTCCTAATTTGTTTTTAGGCAACATTCCTTTAACAGCCATTTTAATTATTCTTTCGGGATGTTTGTTTAGCAACTCTTTTGGAGAAGTAAATCTTTGTCCACCTGGATAACCGGTGTGGCGAGTATAAACTTTAGCATCTACTTTAGAGCCTGTAAGAACAACCTTTTCTGCGTTAATAATAACGATGTTGTCGCCACAATCTACGTGAGGAGTAAAGTTTGTTTTATACTTGCCTCTTACAAGTTTTGCTACTTTTGTTGCTAGTCTACCTAACACTTCGTTTTCTGCATCTATCAAAAGCCACTCTTTATTAACGGTTGCTTTGTTTGCCGAAACTGTTTTATAACTTAATGTATCCACCTGATATCTAATTAATTAATCACTTTTTTATACTTTCCCTTTTGTTTTAAGGGCTGCAAATGTAAAAACAATTTTATTTTATTCAAAATTATCAACACTATTTTTTTAAAATCCTTTCATTCTTTGTTTTAAGTTGTTCAAAACAATTAAACTTGCAACAAAAATCAACAAAGTGTATTTTTAACACCATAAATACAAAAACATGGAATTAATAGATCTTTTTGATGAAAATGGACATAAGATAAGCCCGGGGCTTCCTCCACACATCACCAATTACTTAATTGATATAGATGGAACTGTTTGCGAAGATATTCCTAACGAAGAGCCCGAGAGAATGCTTACAGCAGAATTAATTCCTGGCGCTTTGGATATGATTAATAAGTGGTACGATGAAGGGAACATTATAACTTTTTTTACCTCAAGGCTAGATCTACATAGAGAGTATACAGAAAAATGGTTAGCAGCAAATAAATTTAAATACCATGCCATCATCTTTAATAAACCTCGTGGTGGCAATTATCATTGGATTGATGATAGGGTTGTAAAAGCCACAAAGTTTAAAGGTAAGTTTACAGATTTGGTAAAAAAAGAAAAAACCATTTGGGTGTTTGAGGACCGCAAAGAGGATTAAACTTCCCTATTGAGGCTATTTGCCCACATAAATATTGCAAGGCAGCCGTAAATAATTTTTTTTTAATCTTATTATTTAAGTGAACTTAATATGAATAAAAGAAACTTTCTAAAAAACTCAACACTACTGTGAGTTGCTTCGGCAATAGGAATGCCTTCATTTTTAAAAATACTAGAAAATTCTAAGCACATTCCAAAAGATAAATTGGCACAAGCCGATACGTTCTGGAATTCTATGAGATTTGGCCATTGAAGATGCCATAGAATTTTATAAAAAAATAGGCATGGAAAGAAAAGAAGCACGCTTACGATATTTGCAAATTATTGGACAAGTAGAGTAAGTGAAATACTAAATGTTTTTTTTAACACACCCAAAGAAAACAAAAGAGCTTGCGCCATTGCAAATGTAGGAATAAAAAATATTAAACCTTCGGAACTGTATAAAACGTTATTAGATAAGTATAAAATATTTACCGTGGCAATAGATTATGCCGGAGTTCAGGGCTGTCTAATTACACCAAATATTTATAACAACACTAAAGAATTAAATCTATTGGTGAAGGCAATAAAAGAAATTGCGGCATAAATTAAATTTTACAAAAGTTGTTTTTTAGCACTGTCAGCTCAAATTAAAATAGAATGTCCTTCTTCTAACTAAATTACGTTATGTAAATTTAAAAATAAACCTAACATTTGCACTGCACAATAATAAAAATGGACCTAATAGATGTATATACAAATTACGGCATTATAACATTAACCATATTGGTTATTCTGTCTTTTATTGCAGGTTTTGTAGATGCTGTGGTAGGCGGAGGTGGCCTTATTCAAATTCCTGCCCTCCTTATTTCTTTTCCTCAAACTACTCTTCCCACAATTTTTGGAACCAACAAAATTGCATCATTAGCAGGAACAAGTATTTCGGCAATAGGTTATTCAAAACGGATAAAATTTAACTTTAAATTACTTTTTGTTGTTTCAGTTTGCGCTGGACTTTCATCGTTTTTAGGAGCCAAAATAGTTAGCTTTATTAATGTAGAATTTCTTAAGCCGTTTATTCTTGCTGTGTTAGTTGCCGTTGCGGTTTATACTCTTATTAAAAAGGATTTAGGCGCTATTCCATCAAAGAATTTATCCTTGAACCAACAAATTATCTATGGCTCATTATTAGGCTTTGGCCTTGGTTTTTATGATGGATTTTTTGGACCTGGCACAGGAAGTTTTTTTGTATTAGGTTTTGTTGTTTTGTTGGGCTTTGAATTTGTTCAAGCCTCGGCTTATGCTAAAGTAATAAATTGCATGACCAATATTTCGGCATTAGTGGTTTTTATAAAACAAGGTAATTATTTGCTAGAACTTGCGATATTAATGTCGGTTTGCAACATAACTGGAAATTTTGTTGGTACAAGACTAGCTTTAAAAAAGGGAAATGCCTTTGTTAGAACAATTTTTTTAGTGATTGTAACACTAATGATTTTGAGATATGCTTATGATGTATTTATAAAACATTGAAACTTCATTGATGAGTAAACAACGAATTTGAACATGTTGTAATTTATAACGGTGCTCCGCTCTGTTTTTAGCCGAACTCATAAATAATAGCATTAGAGACTAAGGATATTTAAATAAACTAGTTATATTTGATTTATATTAAATGGAAGATATAAAAGTAGAAATGAATCTACTCTAGCAGAGTGCAAAATTTATTGTGGCGAGAATAGTTTAATGAAAATAGAAAATGTATGAAGTACGCAGTTCCTCTCTTTGTTAACTTCTTAATAATGAGTATAGTTGATAAGGATAAAGTGGCTAACTCCCTTTTTTGTTAAAAGTTTTGTTAATTAAACCGTAAAAAATAAAAAAATATGCAGAAACCAAGTTTTCACAAAGAAGAACTAGAACGCTTAAATAGCTTGAGGTCTTATTTGGTTTTAGATAGCGAGTCAGATAAAGAAATAGATTGTCTTACAGAACTTGCATCTGAAATTTGTGAAACGCCAATTTCACTGGTTAGTTTGGTAGATAGTGACAGGCAGTGGTTTAAATCAAAAGTAGGTTTGCAGGCAAGCGAAACCAGCAGAGATATAGCATTTTGTGCACACGCAATCGTCCAATCCGAAGAAATGTTTATCATTGAAGATGCCACAAAAGATGATCGTTTTTTTGATAACCCTTTAGTTGTTAATGCCCCATTAGTAATATTCTATGCGGGAGTTGTATTAAAAAGCGATACAAATTATCCATTGGGAACGCTGTGTGTTATTGACAATAAACCTCGAAAATTAAATGAAAAGCAAATTAGGGCACTTAAAACTATTGCAAGGCAGATCATGAACTTGCTAAACTATAAAAAAGTTTTGCGTATAGAGAAGGAGTTAAGAGTTCAATTGTCGCAGAAAAATCAAGAACTAGAAAGTTTTGCGGCCATTGCAGCACACGATTTAAAATCTCCGCTCATAAACATTATGAGTATTATAAATTTATTTTCTAAAACGTACGAATTACAACTAGAATCTAAAGGGAGGGTTATGTTAGACTTAATTGAAAAGTCAGCTAAGCGGCTTTCTTTAATGATTGATGGTTTATTGCAGTTTTCAAAAATTGATGGCATTAGTTTATTAAAAAAATCTAACGTAAATTTAAGCGCAACAATAACCGAACTCACAGCATTAATTGGTAATGAAAACAATTTAAAGATTTCGCTGCACTCAGATTTTACCACTATTGAAACATATCCTGTAATGCTTGATCAAATTCTGATTAATTTATTTACAAATTCACTAAAATACAGTCATACAAAAATATCAGAAATTGAACTTTATGTTTCCGATAATCCAAGCCATTATTTATTTATAGTTAAAGACAATGGCCCAGGAATAGATAAGAAATACCAAGACGCTATTTTTAATTTATTTCAGACCGCAACCAATAAAGATCAATTTGGCAATAAAGGAAATGGTATTGGCTTAGCTATAGTAAAGAAAATTATAGAAAAACTTGGAGGCAAAATTTATGTAGAATCTGAATTAGGACATGGAGCTGAATTTCATTTTTCCATTTCTAAATAAACATGATTTCTCAAATAATATTATTTAATTGAGCTAAAGGGCAAAATACAAAGTTTGCAATCAAAGGAAGAAAAAAATAGGCCGCAAATTGCAAAACATTAAATTAAACTTATCATATAACGGTTTGCAGATTGGCGATGGACGGGCTTTTCAGCACAAAATTTAGTTCGCCGCGGCGAAGGAGAACTGAACTTTCGGCTATTACAAAACTGTCAACCGGAGACGATTCGCCGCGGCGAACCCGCCTATTGCCAATGTGCTGTTATGCGGTCGTTTTTCTTATGTTGTTAAGTCTGTCATTTAGTTTCTCGTTGTTCAGTTACTATGTCAGTTATTTTCCATTGTAGTTTTAGCATATGTTAGTTGCAATTTAATTTAAATCACTGGTTTCGTAAACAATTGTATGATCATCAATTTTATTTAAATCTATTACAATGTCATCAAACCAAAATTGTATATATTTTTCAGAAAATTCTATTGAGTAACAGTCAAGATTCTTTAAATGCTCAATTAAATCTTTGTTTTTCTTCAAATATGTATTTATTTCTTTTTTTTCACTAAGCGATAAGCCATATTTACAATGAACATTTTGGGATATTGAATTTTTATCTAAATTGTAGGCTGCCAAACATTCATATTTGGTCAATGGTTCGAATGAATTATAATATTTAAATTTATTTAGATTTATATCTATTTTTTCCCATGTGTGAAGAAAAAGAAGTAAAATTACAATCCAATTTATTGAGTAAAAGACAAACTCTTTATAAAAAAGACTTAACAAACAAAATACTATTATATTAACTAAAATAACTCCTAAATATATAAATGGATTAAATGAAATAATTACTAATGATAAAATTGCAAAACCTAACAAAGTGATGAATATTTGCTTATCACTTGGTCTATTTAATATGCCAAATAACATTTATGCTATTATTTTTATTTTTTTAAAGTTGTTTTTATAAATAGCTATCCCCCGTTTTATCGAATAAGAATCTTTTACATCATCAAACCCCGTTTTTTTCAACTGATTTAAATTTGCGCCTTTCAATAAATAACTTTCATCTAATCCGAAAGCTGCACCTGCCGCACCGTAAAGAATATTTCCATAATCGTCATATCTGAGAAGGGTATTGCTATATTTTGACCACTCGCCTTTAATCGCAGGTGACCAACTTGATTTTTTTATATCCAGAGGCTTACCATCATCTACCATAGAAAGCCAATACCATATCTTGTTAACAGTATCAAGAAATGAATCATCGTATTCGTTTTTTTTCTTTTCGAAAAACGAAATCCAATGAAGTAACAAGTTGTTAAAATCTTTTGTGTGATTTTGCAGTTTCCACCACTGAACAGATTTGCCTTTTTTACTAGGTAAACCACCCTTTATACCTGAAATATTTAAACAATGTTTTAATTTGAATGAATGAGACCAACCCTTTTGATCATTCTTGTCAGTCAAAAATATAAAACCTTCTTCTACGAGATTTTCGTCAATAACTTTACCACTATTTGTGTTTATCAGTAATGCGTTTGGTGTTGGGAAATGATTTCCAAACTCAAAAGGACAATCATTTTTTTGAATTGCATCATATATCCAATTTGCACTATTTGAGATAACTAATCCAATTCCTGCCTGTTTAACTATTTTATTTTTACTAAAATGTGCAAGTGTTCCACCAATTAGAATTCCACTTCCAAATTTTATTATTGGGTTAACATCTCTTAATAATGTCCTATTTATCAAAATAGAACTCAAGCCAGTTATGCCGGAAACAGCAATTGTTTTTGGTGATAAATTAATCTTGCTTATCGAATTTGCTGTCATAATAATTGGTTTAGTGAAAAGAATTAGTATGAGTGGCAAAAGACATGCCAAAATACTATTTTTCATTTTGTCTAGTCAAACTCAAAAATATTATTCTCTTTCTTGTCATTGCAGGATTTCTGCCTGTTCCTTGTCGTTTTAAAATGCCGCATACCTTTCCTATTTGATGTATTTTGTTTTTTGTATGTTTGTGTTATAAAAACAAAATATATGTACGGTTTAGTAAATAAAGCAATTCAAGATTTAGTATGCGAAAAGTTTGGAGAAGATAAATGGCTTGAAATAAAAAAAATATCAAATTTTGAAGACGATTTTTTTATTGGTCTGCAATCCTATCCAGATTCTTTAACCTATGAATTGGTTAAAAATTCATCAAAAATTTTAGGGGCAGAGTCCTCTGTAATAATGGAAGCTTTTGGAGAATATTGGATTTTATTTACCGCTAAAGAGGGTTATGGCGAAATGTTGGATTTGGCAGGAGATAGCTTGGCGGAATTTTTAAATAATTTAGATATGCTTCACAACAGGGTAAATAACATTATGCCTGAGTTAGTAGCGCCTCAATTTTCAACCCGAAATGAAACTGCCAATTCAATAGAGTTGGAATACAGATCAAAACGACAAGGAATGGCTCCAATGGTGGTAGGGCTTTTGAGAGGTTTGGGCATAAGATTTAACAAGGAAAATATGAAAATTGAACATATTCAACAAAAAAATGAAGTAAACGATTGTGATGTTTTTAAAATTGAGTGGTAAAGTTTAATGGAAAAACCTTTTACCCCAATTAATGAGCAAAATAGGTTAGGTGCACTAAATTCTTATGAAATATTAGATACACTAGATGAGTTAGAGTATAATGATATTGTTACACTTGCAAGTCAAATTTGTGGCACAAGTATTTCACTTATCACTTTTATTGACGAATACAGGCAATGGTTTAAAGCCAGTCTTGGATTAAAGATAAAACAAACTCCTCGCGAAATTTCTTTTTGCGGCCATGCGATTAATACCCCTAACGATATTTTTGTTGTTTCTGACGCTAGACTTGATAAAAGATTTTCTGATAATCCTTTAGTAACAGGAGAACCACATATTGTTTTTTATGCCGGTGTACCGCTAATTGATGAAAATGGATTTGCTTTGGGAACAATTTGTGTTTTGGATTCAGCTCCCAAAAAGTTGAACGAAAATCAAATAAATGCATTAAAAATATTGAGCAAAAAAGTAATACAATCACTAAGCCTAAAGAAAAAGAATTTAGAATTAATTAAAGAAAAATCGCTTTTTATTGATTCAATTAATTTTGCTTGTCCTTTTTTTCTGATAATTGATAATAATGATTTCATTATTGATTTTGGAGATAATTACAAAATAACCGTTCCTGAAATAAAAAAAGGAGCATTATTTAGTGATTATTTTATTTTTGAATATGGCATAAAAACTAATTCTCTTTTAACATCTCATACATACGATAATAAATTATTGTTTTTTAAAAGTATAGATGGAATGCAAAGATATAAGTGTTCTATAAAGAGATATAATGATGCTTTATTAGTTCTTTCGGTTCCAGTTATTAATTCAATTTATTTAATTTCTAACTATGGACTAAAAATAAATAATTTTCCTAAACATGATTATATAGCTGAATTTTTATTTCTGCAGCAAGCTGCTTCCAAAGGATTGCAAGATTCAAAAATACTAAATGCTAATTTAACAGAAAAAAACAAACTTCTAGAATTATCTAAAAATGCTTTAATAAACGCAAACGGCCGATTAGAAGAGCAGGTTAATGAACGCACAAAAAAAATTAAAAACTTAGCATTATTTCCTGAACAAAATCCTAATCCTGTATTTGAATTGGATTATGACAATAAAGTAATAAACTATTCAAATCCTGCAAGCAAATTGCTTTTTTACAAAGACAGAGATTTTACTTTTGAAGAAATTATAAATGTTTTATGTATAACAGAAGAAACGGTTGAATCAAAAAAATCGCACAAATATGAAGTTGAAATTGAATCGGAAGTATATGAACGGTACATCTTTTTTATTGGCAACTCAACTATTATAAGAGTTTACCTGCATAACATTACAGAAAACAAAAACTATCAAAATGAATTAAAAGAAAAAAATTTAAAGTTAGAAGCCACATTAAATCAAGTTGTGAATCTTCAAGAAGACATAATAAAAAAAGAAAAAATGGCAACGCTAGGTTTATTAATTTCAGGAATAGCTCATGAAATTAATACTCCATTAGGCGCAATAAAAGCTTCTAGCGATAACTTAATTTATTTAATAAAAACCGAGCTAATTAATAAAATTACGGAATTAGATATCAACGATATCTTAGATAGCTTGGAATTATTTTTTTTAAGAAAAAAAACAAATACAACTTTTAACAATTCAAGAGAAGAAAGAGCAGCTTCAAAAAAAATAGAGCTAGAACTTAAAACTCAGTATATAAACATTTCAAATACATTCTTTTACTCTAGAAAAATTCATGAATTAGGCTTTGAAAGTTTAGATCCTTGCCTTGAAAAATTTTTAATGCATAAAAACAGTTTACAAGTTTTTACTTTTGCTGTAAATCTATTAATGATTATTAAATCTGCAGATACTATTGCAATTGCAATAAATAAGGCATCTAAGGTAGTATCGTCATTAAACAATTTTTCTCATGGAAATATTAATAAAGAAATTTCTGCATTTAATCTTAAAGGCAGTATAGATTCTGTTTTAACTCTCCTTTGGAATAAAATAAAGCAAGGAGCAGAAGTTATTAATAATGTTTCGGATGAAATTTATATCACCACCAATCAAGAAGAATTGTCACAGGTATGGACAAATATAATTAACAATGCTTTGCAAGCCTCCAATAATAGCTGTAAAATAGAAATAAGTTATTTGTTAGAACGTGATTACCATATTATTGCTATTAAAAACAATGGTCCTGAAATTCCTAAAGATATTATTGGTAATATTTTTGACGAGTTTTTTACCACAAAAAAGCGAGGCGAAGGAACGGGGCTTGGTTTAAATATTGTGAAAAAAATTATTGAAAAAAACAAAGGACTTATTGAGTGTTTCAGTAATTCATTAGAAACAAAATTTGTTATTTCTTTACCCATAAAAAATGAATGAATTAGCGATTATATCAGTAGATGATGAAAAAATAATACTTGATTCTCTTAAAAGTCAATTTGAAATAAATTTTCAAGATAAATTTATTTTTGAATTTGCCGAAAGTGCCGAAGAGGCGCTAGAATTAATTGATGAGTTAATTGATGATGGAATTAAGATAATTTTAGTAATTTCTGATTATCAAATGCCAGGTATGAAAGGCGATGAGTTTGCATTAATTCTTCGAAATAAGTTACCAACTACAAAAGTAATATTGCTAACAGGGCAAATAAGCCAAGATGTAGCAATAGATTTCGTTAATAAAAATATTTTTGTAAACATTGTGTCAAAACCTTGGTCTGAAAACGAATTAGTAACCCTTGTAAAAAATATTGCCAGCAATGTCGGCTAAAAAAGCTATATTAATAGTTGATGATGAATTTATTATCCTGGAGTCACTAAAAATTCAGTTAGAACGAATTATTGATAAAGAAATTATTTTAGAAGTTGCTTATTCAGGTGAGGAAGCCTATGCTATTGTTGATGATTTATACAATAATGAAATAAATCTTTTACTGGTTATTTCTGACTATAATTTAGATGATTGCAAAGGAACGGATGTACTAAGTTACTGTAATGAAAAATTTTCTGGCTCAAAAAAGATTATCCTCTCTGGCCAATTAGATAATGAAAATATAACTCATTTTAAAGAAACAATAGGATTGCATGACCTTTTTTTTAAGCCTTGGGGGTTTGACCAACTAAGAAAATCGATTGGTAAAATACCTGAATTATTTAATTAACAACTAAAGCAAACTATAAAACCAAAAAAATTTAAAGGCCTGTCTTTAAAAACATAATGATGGTTTTAAGGCAAGCAAAATCATGTCGTCCGTTTGATTTGTTTTTCCTTGCCATTTTCTAAGAAAAATATTTAACTGAACTTGTATTGATGTAAGGTCGTTATTCAAATATTCTGAATCTAAAAATGATACCAATCGTTTTCTTGAAAGCTTTTTATCCAAAAAACCTCCAAATTGATCAGTAATGCCATCTGAATAAAAGTAAAAAACATCATCTTTATTGAAATTTATCTTAATTAATGAGCTATTAGATTCTTCATCACCTTTTAATCTTAGTTTAAGAAGCTTATTTTTATTGTTGAGAGAATCATAATATATGAATTCTCTTTTTGAGCCAACTATTTCTATTTCTGATTTCCCTTTTTTTAGTTTAAAAATAGCTATATCAATAGAATCGTGTACTTCGTGCTCAGCAAAAATAGGACTCAACATTGATTTTAGTTCAATATAAAGTTGATTAATAATTACTTTCAAATCACTGTGTATCGAGGTAACATTTTTTAATATGTTGTAGCAAATTATTGAAAGTAGTGCACCAGGAACGCCATGTCCTGTGCAATCGCCAACAGCAACAATTACTTCTTCATTTGCATTTCCTCCGCCAATAAAACAAAAATCTCCAGAAACAATATCTTTTGGTCTATTTATGTAAATATATTCTTTGAAAATGCTTTTGATTTCGTTTTCTTTTGCAAATAATTGTTTTTGTATTCTTTGTGCGTAAACCAAAGAATCGGTAAGACTAACTATACTTTCAATAACATTTTCTAATTCTTCAGAAGAGAGAGGTTTTGATAAATATCCATTCATGTTTGTAGTTAATGCCCTATTGTAAACATTATCGTTGGTATTTGCAGACACGTATACAATTGGAATATTAAGCGTTTCTTGAATTTTTTTGGCCGTTTCAATTCCGTCTATCTCTCCTTCCAATCTTATATCCATCAAAATTAGATCTGCATGATTGTCTTTAAAAAATTCTACCGCATCTAAACCATTTTCAAAACAAGCAACTACATCATGGCCTAAATTTGTAACGTAATGCATGTGCAACTCTTGGAGTATTAACTCATCTTCTATTATAACTACTTTTTTTGTCATGTTCCTTAGAGCTTTTAATTGTACTTCTACTCTTTTATTTTTTTAGTTGATTTTTAGGTAATCACTTATTTTCATTTCTGGCGATTATAAATTTGTAAACGTAATCTGCAAAGTTAGTCCGGGTTTTTTTATATACTCAATGGACCCTTTAATTTGCCTAACAAAAATGTTAATTAGCTTAAAGCCAAGTGATTTTATTTTTGATAAATCTATGCTTTCTGAAATTCCCGGCCCATTATCGGAAATCTGCATATAAATTTTTTCGTTTACACTTTTTATCTGAACTGTTAGAATTCCATTAACAGTATCTTTAAAAGCATATTTATAGGCGTTGGTCACAGCTTCATTTACAATAAGTGCAATTGGTATGGCTATTTTCATATTCACGAATATTTCTTCAATATCAAAATTCAGGCTTGTAGAATCATTTGAGTTAAAAGAACTAGACAAATTTCTAATTAGATCTTCTATATAAGATTTTAACCCTAGTTTTGCAAAATTAGAAGATTTGTATAATTTTTCGTGAATCAATGACATGGCGTAGATCCTGTTTTTTATTGAATTAAACTGAAATTTTAATCCTTCATCGTATAGTGTATTGCCTTGCATCTCAATAAGTCCGATCACCAATGCCAAGTTGTTTTTTACACGGTGATGAACTTCCCCTAAAAGTGTTTCTTTCTCTTCCAACGAATTGGATAAGAGAAGCTCCTGATTTTTAAATTCAGTAACTTCCACCCCATAACCAATAACATATTTATCATAAGGATGAAAACGTCTTTCTTTATATCTTGTTCCTCCTTCTTTACTTACCTGCGTATCTAACCAAAATATTTGATTTCCAGATTTTTTTGCGTCTTCAAATTTTTTTCTTCTATATTCAGCAAATTCTGAAGAAATTCCTTTGAGTTTTGCATAATCAAAATCGTCTCTCCCAATCATAAAATTTCTTATTTCATCACTATTAATTGCCTCTTTGTTTAAAAATAAATATTTATGTTGTTGGTCAAATACAGCAATATCTAAAGGGATGTTGTTTAGAATGTTTTCGTAAAATTTTTTCTGTTCTTCTATTTCTTTTCTGCTGTCTTGAAGTTCTGCTTTGTATTTTTCGTTTTCGGTTACATCTTGTTGAATAGATACAAAATTTATAAGCTCCCCATTATCGTCGAACACCGGATTTAGTTGAATGTTTACTTTATAAGGTTGCCTAGATTTAGTATAGTTTGTGATGGTTAACGAGCAGGATTTTCTTTCATTAATAGCACTCCTAAGTTGATCGGTTTTTTCTGATTCCGTATCTGGTCCATATAAAAAACTGCCCGGTTTTTTCCCTACTATTTCAGATAAAAAATACCCTGTTCCTTCTTCAAAACTTTTGTTTACCCAAGTAATTTTAGCATCTTTATCACAGTATATTACATACTTAATTGTACTCTTGGCTAAGATGGAAAGTTTTTCATTTTCTATGTATTTTTGTTTAAATTGGTAATTCTTTTTAATAGAAATATAGGCATTACTGGTTAAGCTGGCAAATACTTTCATGCTGGCTAATAGCCTTTTATCATATGCATTTGGCAGATTGCATTGGATACCAAAAGACCCAATAGTTTTCTCTCTAAATTTTATGGGAACAAAAATGCTTGATAAATTATCTGCATTTATTTTAGAATTAAAATAATGAACAGTTGGATTTATTGTTTCATTATTAAGCCAGGCTACTTGGCCGGTGTTAAAAACATAACCTGGCACAAAATCCATGGCATTTTCTTCGGCAAATTTTTGCTCCTCTATAGAATACCCTTGTGAGAATACTAATTTTAATTTGTTTTCATCATCGTCAAATAAGTAAAGTAATATGGAGTCGGATTGTGATAATGCTTCAATTTGTTGTTTTATATTTTCAAACAATAAATCATATTCTGTAATATCCGCAAAACTGCTTATCAGTTTATCCGCACGATTTAATGTTTTTACAATTTCAACATTTAAATTTCTATGACTTTCATGCAATTCTTGATTTAAATCAGAGTATTCTGCTTCAGTAATTTTAAAGGCATTTTCTAGTAGAGCTTTGTCTCTCTCAAAAGAATCGTAAGATTCACTTACCTGTTGTAAGAATTTTATAATTGCTGGATCATTACAAATCTCAGGAGAAAGCGATCTTTTTATTTGCCTTTCAAGTAATCTGTTAAAACTCATAGAAACTTGTAATTGTCATAGTTTGATTGTGAAGCTCGCAAGAAAACTCTTTCACTAAGGGAGATATTTCTCCGTACGAATAAAAACCTATTAATGGTGTTTTACCCAAATATGTTTCATTAACAGATTCTAATTCTTCATCAATTCGCGAACCTAGAACAAGTTTACGGCCAATACAACTTATTAAAAGCGAAAAGTCAGGTGATGCCACATTTTCTATTTTTGTTTTTTGTGCCGCATTAGAAACTGCAGAAATTAGTGAATCAAAATTAGCTTTCATAAATTTCACCTTTGACCCTTCCGGAATATCTCCAGCAAAGGTCATTGATTGTTCTTCCTCTGAAATGCTTAAAATAGTTCTAACAACCGGTTTTGTATTGCCCGGTAGAATTACAGAAAGTGGAAAAAGTAATGCAGATGCAGGTAAATTATTGGCTTCATTGCCTAAATATTTTTTATACACTTCAAGACAACTTTTTCCATCTAACTGAAATAATTTATTATTTGCTGATTTAGTAACTGTTTTTTCTAATCCAAACTCATCCCAACCTCCGCCTGAACCATGGGTAACAACTAAATTATTACCATAAAAACCAATTGCGATTATCTTTCCTTCAGAGGGGTTATTGTTAATTCCTAATAAAGTAGATTTAAAATCTGAACCATCACCCGCAAGCCCTCCAGTAACAAGAATTTTATTGTCAACACCTTGATTTAATCCCTTTACCAATTCACTCCCATTAACTAGACTGCCATCAGACAATACAAGAACATATTTAAGGTGTTGTTTGGGTAGTTTTTCAGTTAGAGATAGTCCGGCATCATAGCTGTTTTTATACTCCCATATATTTACTTCTGTTGATACCACCTTTGTTTTTGCAAAAGAAATACTTAGGGCAACTAAGGAATCATCCTGCACAGTGGTGTTAAAAATCTCACCACTGGTAGTGCACATAGCAATTTGATTACACAAGAACCTACTGCTTAATTGCGAATAGATGTCTTTCCTAGATAAAATCTTTTTAGACCCAAAGCATAATACTAGGTCAGCAGAAACAGTATTGCTTACTGAGTCATCATTGTTACTTGTCCAATTAGAACCATCATAGTCGTGTAAATTACATTTTAAAGTTCCCATATAATACTGTAATGAAGAATAATTTATTTAAAGGTCTTGTTAATCCTATTGAGTAAATTGGATTTATTTAATTTTTGTTTTTTTCGCAACTTTCGTAAGTAATGTTAATGTAAACCTATAAATATTCATCTATAGTCTAGGGTAAAATTCGATGAGTAGCACGAATTATTAGACGAAAAAAAGAGGATTAACTTTTTTTACGACTAATGTCAAAAAAGTTTCTAGGAAATCATATCAAAAATAAATTGTTGTTCATTAAATAACAATAAAAAATGTGCAGAGAAACGGCAAAAAGCAAAAATGAGAAAGTTATGGTGGATGGAGCTCATAGTTTTGCTCACATAAAATTTACCACTTTGTCTTTAGTATGACGCAAATGTAAAGGCGTTAGAGACCAAGTACATTTAAATAAAATCTCTACATTTAATTTATGTCTGATGGAGGGTATAAAAGTAGAAATCAGTCTGCACTAGCAGAGTGCAAAATTTATAGCATTAAAAATTTGGAGAAAATACTACAGAAATTGCAAGAGATCAATTATCCTATGGTGTTTATATTTTTTTATTTAAACGGAGAATACCGCTAATAGAGAGAGGATGATAATTCAAAAGTAAATTCCTGTCCCTAATTTCTTTAGCTTTGCAACGTGTATAAATTTTCTCTTCTACTTTTTCTTTCTGTTGCAAATTTTTCCTTTGCTCAAAATCTTAACCATTACTTTGGTAATATTCATTCTCACTCTTCTTACTCCGACGGAAACAAAGACAGTGCAACGTCGTTGATGACAAAACCAATACAAAATTTTTTGTATGCCAAAGAGTCTTTGAAAACAGATTTTTATGGGATTTCGGAACACAACCACGAAAGTGCAGGCATGAGAGCAGCTTATTATTTTAACCAAGGTTTGCGAGATGCCGATTCTGCCACTATTGACGGAGAGTTTATTGCCATGTATGGAATGGAATGGGGAGTAATTTCTAGTGGCGGCCACATTTTATTGTATGGTTTTGATTCTTTGTGTGGATGGGACTTTGGCAATACCGAAATATATATTCCTGAGGCTGATTTTACTAAGCTATGGAAAACAATAAACAGAAAGCCCGGAACATTTGCCTATTTGGCTCATCCGCAATCTAGCGATTATGGTGGCATATTTAACAATCCTGTAAACCCCACGGCCGATAGTGCTATTGCAGGCATGGCCATGAGGAGCGGCCCAGCTTTTTCAACAAATAATACTTATTCTAATCCTTCTTCAAGTACCTATTTAAGCAGGTACAACGATGCCTTAAAAAGAGGCTACCACCTTGGCGTTGGATTAGACCATGATACACACAACTCTGTTTTTGACAGACAAAGTGCCGGGCGATTAGTTGTGATGTCTCCTATTTTAAATAGAACAGAAATTATAGAAGGTATAAAAAGAAGGCGGATTTATTCTAGTGATGACTGGAACGTTAAAGTAAATTTATTTGTGAATAATTTACCCATGGGTAGCATTCTAGAAAATTCTGGCAATGCCGAAATTTATATTAACGTAAATGACCCTGACGCAGAACAAATCTCATCCATTACAATTTATTACGGAGTGCCGGGTAGTGGAATTAATCCAACGGTATTAACCTCAATAAATAACTCCTCAACATTAAGTTATACTCACACTTTAAACAACAACAGCAGTTATTACTATTACTGCTATGTAGTGCAAGCAGATGGAGATAAAATTTGGACTTCGCCAATTTGGTACAAAAGAAATGATGCAGTAACTACTATTTTACCTGTTGCTAATTTTTCTAACAGTGCTTCGGGCTGTGCAAATTATCCAATTTCTTTACAAGATAGTTCAATAAACAATCCTACTTCCTGGTGGTGGCATGCACCGGGTGCTTACCCAGAATTTTCTTCTCTTCAAAATCCGAATTTTATTTTCCCCAACCAAGGAAATTATGCGGTGTCGCTTACTGTTTACAATCAAGCTGGAACGAGTGCCACGGTTACAAAAAACATAAATGTAATTAACCCACCCACCGTAACGATTGATGCTGTTGATACCATTTGCAAAGGTACTTCTGCTAATCTTACAGCCAGCGGTGCTTTAAATTATTTATGGCTAAATACAAACAATACAAATTCTGTTTATACTGTTAGCCCCAATTTTACCAGCCAATACATCGTAAAAGGCTTTAATGAATTTTGCTACGATACTGCAATTGTAACGGTTAATGTTGTTCAGGTTTTAGCCACTCCAACAATTTCTGTTTCTAACGATACACTTTTTTCGAGTTATAATTTTGGCAATCAATGGTACAGAAGTACATTAATTTTGCCCGCAGATACTTTTAATTTTTTTGTGCCAACTCTACCAAGCGTATACAGGGTTCAGGTAACAGATTCTTTGGGTTGCGTTTCAGAATATTCTCCTTGGCGAAACTTTGAACCTAGCGCCTTAAAAGAAAGGAATTTTGAAGAACTTTTTACTCTATATCCAAACCCTAGTGATGGAATTTTTATGATAAGTAGCAAGAAATTTATTGGCGAATTTTATGCACTACTTTTTGACCTAGCAGGAAAACAAATCTACTCGGAAACATTTGAAAATAGTGGAGCACAAGATTTTTATAAACTTGATTTAAATGGTATTGATAAAGGATTTTATATGCTTCAGTTGCAGGTTGGAAATGAAGTTTATTCAACAAAAATAAAAATGGAATAAAAGAATCAACTTATCTCCTACTATTTTTTTTACATTAAAATTTTCCATAACAAACTTCAATAAATTGATTATAATTTTATAAATAGTTTTTGCATTAAAAAAAGTCTTACCTTTGGATTTGAAGTAATTCTACTTTATTTTTTCATACACAAATTTTAATGGAATATAACACTCAATTAGAAAAACTTATTTTGCCTGAATATGGCAGAAACGTACAAAAGATGTTTCAGGTAGTATTGCAAGAGCCTGAAAGAGATAAAAGAAATAAATTAGCCTTAGTTATTATTGAAGTGATGCAATTGATGAATCCTGCACAAAAAGATGTAGAAGATTTTAAACATAAATTGTGGGATCATTTACATATAATGGGAAACTATCAATTAGAAATTGATTCTCCCTACCCAAAACCAGTAAGAGCAGAAATGGAAAAAAAGCCAAATCAAGTGCCTTACCCTGCCGGTGGAATTAAATATATGCATTATGGCAAAGTGGTAGAAAAATTTATTGAGCGAGCCGTGCAAATAGAAGACCAAGAAAAAAGAATGGTAATGGCTGAACTAACTGCTAATCTTATGAAAAAAGATTACTTGGCTTGGAACAGAGATGCAGTTGCTGACGAAACAATTTTTGCACACTTAGAAGAAATGTCAAAAGGTGTTTTAAAGTTTGAAGACTCTAAAAAGCTTAATTTTATTGACTTTAGGTCAAAAAATGCTACCAATGGAAACAACCATACCAGCGTAAATGTAAGCAAAGAACAAAATTCCAATGGCGGAAAAAAGTTTTCGAAACCAGGGAATAATCAGCAAAGAAATAAGAAGAGATTTTAGAACGTTTTTTTATTCTATTTTTATTTCTTAATGATTTGTTGCAGTTAAAACACCAATTATAAATTAAACCAAAGTTTTTTGCTCATCACCCTTTTTCCAAAGGATATTATTGGTAAATGCAATTACTTTTTAGTGCTGTCTATTTGCGTAGCATCTTTTTTTATTCGTGCTAGTGCAATTTCTTTTTGAGGAGTGTTCTTTTTTGATTGTACTGTTTCTTTTTTTGTGGTTTTTACTTTGCTGGAATCAGATTTTTTTTCAGACTTATTTTCTTCTTTTTTCTTTTTATCTTTATCGCCTTTTTTAGGACTATTTTTTTCTATTGTCTCGGGCTTTTCACTTGCACCTTTTTCTGATTTTTTTTCTGCTACAGGTTTCTTCTTTTCAGCATCAGAATTTTTTTTCTTTTCGCTAACTTCCTTTTTATCGTTCTTCTTTTTACTGTCCTCTTTTTTATTTTTTGAAACAGTTTTTGAGGAATCTTTTTTAGCACTTTTCTCTTCAAGCTCAGGTCCTACTTTATAGTGCGGAGGATAAACAACTCCATCAAACATTCTTTTTTCTAACTCCTTTCTGGCAACAGTATCGTTCAAATATTTTTCAATCATTAAAGTGCCAATTGGAGCAGCCCAAGAAGCTCCCCAGCCTCCATTTTCAACCATTAAACCTATTGCAATTTTTGGATTTTCTCTTGGAGCAAATGCAACAAATAGAGAATGGTCTTTGCCGTGTGGATTTTGGGCAGTACCAGTTTTACCCAAAATATTTATTCCTTTTACCCTTGAGCCTGCCGCTGTTCCTCGTTCCAATACATCCTGCATTCCATCGTACACCATATCAAAATATTCTTTTTCTATTCCTGTATAATTTTTCTTTTCAAACATTTTTGAATGTTCGTTAGAATTGCCAATTTTTTTGATGATGTGTGGTGTGTGAAAATATCCTTTGTTGGCAACAATCGCCATAATGTTTGCCATTTGCAAAGGGGTTATTCCTAGTTCTCCTTGGCCTATTCCTAACGAAACAATTGTAGATGAACGCCAACGATCTTTCCCAAATATTTTATCATAATAATCCATAGAAGGAACGTTACCTTTTAGCTCTTGAGGCAAGTCGGTGTACATTTTTTTTCCTACACCAAATCTTAATACATGCTCTCTCCAATTGGTATAGCCCAGTTTGGTACTTCCAAATTTTGGATTGTCTACAATGCTTCTAAAAACATAGCAATGGTAGGTATTGCAGGAATGTTGGATGGCAGGACGAAGACTAATATTTCCGTGCCTTCCATCGCATTTAACGGTATGTCCGGCCATGTGATAACCACCCGGGCAAGGGTAAGTTTTTTCTGAAGAAAGTACTCCTTCTTTTAGTGCAATTAAATCATTTACAAGTTTAAACGTTGAGCCCGGAGGGTAATAAGCCATTAAAGCCCTGTTAAAGAGTGGTTGCAATGGATCTTTTAAAAGTTTGTAATAGTTTTTTGTTCTTTCTCTACCTACCAATAAATTAGGGTCATAGCCAGGGGCAGAAATACAGGCCAAAATTTCGCCAGTTTTTGGGTCAATGGCAACCAATCCACCTGTTTTATTTTGAAACAATTTTTCGCCGTACGCTTGCAATTCTGCATCAATGGTGCTTATTAGATTTGCGCCAGTTACAGCTATTGTATCGTATTTTCCGTCTTTAAAATGGCCTTTTGTTCTATTAAAAACATCCACCATTAAAATTTTTAAGCCTTTTTTTCCTCTTAGTTCTTTTTCATACGCTTTTTCAATTCCACTTATTCCTATGTAGTCGCCAGATTTATAATAAGAATCTTTTTCCACCACTTTATCAGATACTTCGCCAACGTATCCAAATGTATGTCCTGCTATTTTAGTGGGATATTTTCGTAACGTACGAGACTGTACGTAGAATCCTCTAAACGTATAAAGTTTTTCTTGCAATGTTGCGTAGGTAGAGTTTGACAATTGTGCTGCTAATACAGAAGCTTTGTATGGAGAATATTGCCTAGCTGCTTTTACCTTTTTTATAAAATCTTCCTTTGTCATACCAATAATGTTGCACAAACTCATGGTATCTAGGTTTTTTATTTGTTTAGGAGTAACCATTAAATCGTAGGCCGCCTCGTTGTAAACCAATAATTTTCCATTTCTATCGTATACCAGGCCACGGGCAGGATAATCTGTAACATAACGCAATACATTGTTGTTTGCAGATAATTTGTAATCGTCGTTAAAAACTTGTATGTAAAACAATCGTCCAATAAAAACCAAACAGATGGTAACAAATATTGCCATTACCACATATTTGCGATCGTTAAATACACTCATGATTTTAAACTACGAGGTTTGTAAATGAGGTATTGATACAATAAAATTAATGCAAGAGTTAATGCAGAACTGGATGCTATTCTAATTATTGTAAAAGGAAATTCTTGTATTCTAAATGCTTCCAACATAAAAAAAGTAAAATGATGCACTACTACCATAATTCCTGCATACCATATATACCAACCAAAGCCCAAGTAATACAAACTAGGTGCTGTATTACTTTCGTATCCTTCTCGGGGAGAAAAAAGATTTAACACAGATTTTCTAATAAATGCCAATAATACAGTTGTTGCCGCATGAAGGCCCATAGTATCAGAAAATAAATCAATAGCAAATCCCATTAAAAATCCCGAAATAAGCAACACCCAAATTGGAGTAGAAAACGGAAGCATCATTACAAACAAAATATACAAATACGGATTAATATAACCACTGAGTTGTATGTTGTTTAGAATAAAAATCTGCAGGAAAAGCAGAAAGAAAAAACTAATTATATATTTAAAAATATCACTTGTCATTTTGCGATCTTTCTTCTAGTTCTTTTTGTTCGTCTTTTAATAAATTATTTATTACATAAACGTAAGTGATGTTTTTGAGATTGGCAGAAAATTTAATGGTTAACGTGTAAAAATTTTCGCCGGGCTTAGTGCTAATTTTATTGATAGTGCCAATCATTAAATTATCGGGAAATATTGCAGAATAACTATTTGTGGTAATTGTATCGCCAATTTTTAAAGGCACATGCGTAGGAATATCAGCTAATGTAGCAAAGCGATGGTCTCCACCCTCCCAAAACAAAGAACCATAATAACCGTTCTTTTTTACCTTGGCGCTAATTCTAGCATCTTTATTTAGCACGCTTAAAACAGAAGTATAATGTGGCGAAACATCTTTTGTAATTCCCACAATTCCTGTAGAAGTAAAAACTGCCATCTCGGGTTTTATACCATTATCGGAGCCAATATTTAAGGTTAAGTAATTGTTCCTTCTGTTTACTGAGTTATTAATAATTTTAGCGGTTATGTATTTATACTGAACTTTATAAACAGTGTCTTTTACTGAGATTTCTTTAGTGCTTACTATGTTGTAAGCATCTTTTAACTGACTTCTTAGTAAAGCATTTTCTAAGCTCAAGTTTTCGTTGGTTTCTTTTAAATGGAAATATTCTTGTGCGTTGTTTGCAGTAGTTAAAATATTGCCTACAAAATGATTGGAAGAAGATATAAATGCAGCCTTTTGGTAATGGTTGTGGCTAAAGAATAAATACAAACAATAACCTTCCAAAATAATGAAAAGAAACATGTTTACATTTCTGTAGAAAAAAACTGCAAGATTCCGCACTTAAAATAGCATAAAAAAATTACTGCGGCTAAAATTACAAGAGAATAAAAACAATTATCTTATCAAGAACTTGAACTTACCAACATTCTTTAGTGCAATTCCTGTTCCTCTTGCAACTGCCCTAAGTGGATCTTCGGCAATGTGAACCGGGAGTTTTGTTTTTAAGGATATTCTTTTGTCTAAGCCTCTGAGCATTGAACCGCCACCAGCAAGATAAATTCCTGTTCTATAGATATCTGCTGCTAATTCTGGAGGTGTCATTTCAAGTGCACTTAAAATTGCTTCTTCTATTTTGGAAATAGATTTATCTAGGGCGTGTGCAATTTCTGTGTAAGAAACAGTAATTTCTTTTGGAATACCAGTAAGTAAATCTCTTCCGTGAACAGCAAAATCTGGTGGAGGATTTTCTATTTCGGCAGAGGCTGCACCCACCTCAATTTTAACTCTTTCTGCAGAACGCTCTCCAATAAGTATATTGTGCTGACGTCGCATGTAATCTTCTACGTCGGCAGTAAATTCATCACCTGCAATTCTAATTGATTTTTCGCAAACTATACCGCCCAAGGCAATAATAGCAATTTCGGAAGTTCCACCGCCAATGTCAATGATCATGTTTCCCATTGGTTCTTCAACATCAATGCCTATACCTATAGCCGCAGCCATTGGTTCATGAATCATGTAAACCTCTTTTGCACCAGCATGTTCAGCAGAGTCTCTTACCGCTCTTTTCTCTACCTCAGTAATTCCAGAAGGAATACAAATAACCATTTTTAACGACGGTTGAAAAAGTCTTCTTTTAGGATGAATCATTTTTATCATCCCTTTTATCATTTCTTCGGCAGCCTCAAAGTCTGCAATAACTCCGTCTTTGAGAGGCCTGATGGTTTTGATGTTTTCGTGAGTTTTCCCGTGCATTTGCATTGCTTGCTTGCCAACAGCAATAACCTTTCCAGAGGTTCTGTCTCTTGCAACAATAGAAGGTTCATCTACCACCACCTTGTCGTTGTGAATAATAATTGTGTTTGCGGTACCTAAATCTATCGCAATTTCTTCTGTGAGTATGTCAAACAATGCCATTATCGAAAATTAAATGCTAAAGGTAAATTGAATTTTATGAATATTAATGTTTAAAATGTCTTATTCCTGAAAAAACCATAGAAATTTTCATTTTATCACACATTTCTACAGAATCTTTGTCTCTTATGGAGCCTCCCGGCTGAATTATACTTGTTACTCCTGCTTGAGCAGCAATTTCTACACAATCAGAAAAAGGAAAAAATGCATCAGAGGCCATAGATGAGTTTTCTATGGATAAGTTAAATGTATTTGCCTTTTGTATGGCCTGTTTTAAGGCATCTACTCTTGATGTTTGGCCAACACCGCTGCCTAACAGTTGTTTGTTTTTTGCAAGAATTATCGTGTTTGATTTTGAATGTTTAACTATTTTGTTGGCAAAAAGCAAATCCTCCAATTCAAGCTCAGTTGGCGCAAGCTCAGTAGAAATTTTTAATTCTGCTTTATCTACCAGTTTAGCATCTCTTTCTTGCTCTAAAACTCCGTTTAACACACTTCTGTAGTTGTTTACTGGAAATTTTTCTGAGGTTCTCTTTAAAATTATTCTGTTGGGCTTTTTTATCAATAATTCTAATGCATCATCCTCTAATGAAGGGGCGATTAATACTTCAAAAAAAAGATTGTTTATCTCGGTTGCTGCTTCAATAGTTATGGTTCTGTTGCAAATTAATACTCCACCAAATGGAGAAACTGTGTCAGCATCAAATGCAGCTTTGTAAGCCTCTTGCACTGTTTTTCTGCTTGCAATGCCACAGGCATTGTTGTGTTTGATAATGGCAAAAGTACATTCTTCAAATTCTTCAATAAGTTGCACTGCAGCATCTACATCCAACAAATTATTATACGATAATTCTTTGCCAGAAAGTTTTTCTATCATGGGCAAACCATTAGAATAAAAACTTGCTTTTTGATGTGGATTTTCTCCGTATCGCAATGTGCTTTTTTCCGAAAAGGATAAATTTAAATTGGCGCTATTTTTTTCTGAAAAATAAGAACTGATTAAGGTATCGTATTTTGAAGTAACTGAGAAAGACTCTGCAGCCAATTTTTTTCTTTGTTCCAAAGTTAAACAGCCTTCTGCTGCATGTAGCATTTCCGCAACATTCTGATACAATACTGGCGAGGAAACAACAGCAACGTCTTTGTAATTTTTTGCGGCTGCTCTAAGCAATGAAACTCCACCAATATCAATTTTCTCTATTATTTCTTCAGTGCTTGCTCCACTATTTAATGTTTCTTCAAATGGATATAAATCCACTACCACTAAGTCAATTTCAGGAATTTGGTACTCTGTGAGTTGCAACAAATCTTGGTGGTTTTCTCTTCTTGCTAAAATTCCTCCAAAAACCTTAGGGTGCAAGGTTTTTACTCTGCCACCAAGTATACTTGGATAAGAGGTTATGTCTTCAACTGGAATTACTTCAAAGCCCAATTCTTCTATAAACTTTTGTGTTCCTCCTGTTGAGTAAATTGTTACATTTTGTTTTTTTAATTCTTGAATTAATACTTCTAATCCTTGCTTATAATAAACGGAAATTAGTGCAGATTTTATTTTTTTGTTGGAATTCATTGGCTCTTAAAAATTGGAGTACAAAACTACTTAAAATTGTGCTAAAACAGTCTTAGATTTAATCAATAAACAATAAATATTTTTGTCTTTTTATGAACAGTAAATTATCAATTGCTTCTATAAATTTCTATTAAATTAGAATTCTTTTCTGTTGTTTTTATGGAGGAAATTATAGAAGAAATTCGGCTTAATTGTCTTTCTGTTTGAGATAATACACCTTGCAGTTGCTTTATCTGTGGGGAGTTTGGCTTGGTTTTGTTTAGTAAATCAATCTTTGCTATTGCGTCTTTTTGTTTGTTGTTATACATGTTTTTTAAAACGTTAATTCCATTAAACCCTGCTAATCTTATGTACCACAACTTGTCTTGGGTTGCCACATCCTCTAACAACAACAAGCCATTGTTTATTACGCTGTCATTTTTATTGAGCAAAAATTTAGAATACTGTTTGGCAAAAGTATATTTATCGCCATCCTTAAAACGGTTAGCATTGGCAACAAAAAAATTATTTTCGTTTACAGTTCCAGACTCGGCATATATTTGGGCCAAAGCGGTGATAATAGCAATAGAAGAATCTTTTTCAAACGATTTAGAAAAATCCATTCCTAACTCTTTGTCGTAATAATAGATGTTTTGTAAAGTTTTTGATTGCACCAAATAGGATTTGTCTTCCAAAGATTTTTTATACACATTTAATAAATCATTAGAGATATAGTTTTCTCCCAATGCAACAATTGCTTCTGCTCTCACCTGAGAATTTTCATCTTTTTGCACAAGTTTTATAAGCACTTGCTTAAGTTTTGTATCTGTATATTTTACAAGTATTCCAGACTGTTTAATGGCGTATTTTTTTATTTCCGGAAATGCATCATTCATTGCTTTAAGAAACAATTCTTGAACAACCGGTAATTCTATATAGTTGTTTAAATTAGTTAAAGCTTGCATTTTATCGGCAAACAACATTGATTTGTTGTATTGGTAAATCCATTCTGCAACCGATTTTTTTTGGCTTACTTCAGCAATAAGAATTTTTTCGGCATCAAAATTTACCCAATCAGGTGTTTGAGGAACGGAGAACGTATATGTTTCTTTTTGTTTTTCTATTACTACGTTCATTCTCTCTTTTTTTCCTTTTACATAAATATCTATAGCAGTAGGCATTTTATAAATATTATTTTTTTCGGCATTCTCTTGAAATACATTTAGAGTTAAACTTTTTGATGTATCATTGTATAGGTAGGAAACAGAGATATTGGGGTGACCTGCCTTTAAAAACCATTGATTAAAAAACCAATTTAAATCTTCGCCACTTACTTCTTCAAAAGCTAATCTTAGCTGATGAAATTCTGTGGTTGAAAATTTATTTTTCTCGAGGTATAAATTTAAAGCAGCAAAAAAAACTTCGTCGCCCACATAGTTCCTAAGCATGTGCAATACAAGTCCTCCTTTTTGATAAGAATGTGAGTCAAACATATCCTCTTTTGACAAATAAGTGTAGCGTATTAATTCTTTGGGAGCATTTTCGGCTTCGGCAAAATATTCTTGTAAATCTTGATAAAGGTGTTCGTCGGCTTTTTGTTTTCCATATTTATATTCAAACCATAAATACTCTCCGTAAGTAGCAAAGCCTTCGTTAAGAGTAGTGTTTGCCCAACTTTCGCATGTTACTAGGTTTCCAAACCATTGATGAAAAAGTTCGTGTGCAATAAAGTCTTCGTCGTTATCATCTAAAAGTTCCCGTGATGTTTTTTGAGCAAAATCGCCAAACAAACTTGCAGAAGTATTTTCCATGGCTCCCGAAAAATAGTCCTGAACAAACACTTGCGAATATTTTTCCCAAGGATATTCTGTGCCCAAAATTTTTGAAAAATATTCCATCATCTCGGGTGTTTTTCCAAAAATATCTTTGGCATATTTTTCGTATTCGGGATATACGTAATAGCTAATTTCTTTGTCTTTGTAAACATCTTTTGTCACTGCATATTGGCCAACACACATAAAAGTAAGGTAAGGAGAATGCGGCAAATTTTGTTTCCAAGTATCGGTTCTGGTGCTGTCGGAATTTAGTTGTTGCCAAACCAACAATCCATTGCTAAGCGTAAGAAATTTTTTGGGAACCGTAATTGAAATTTCTTGGGTGAATTTTTCATTGGGAGAATCTATTGTTGGAAACCAGCATGAACTACCTTCAGTTTCTCCTTGCGTATAAATTTGAGTTCTTTTGTGAGGAATACTTCCATCGGCATTTATAAAATATAAACCAAGTTCTGTGCTCTCGTAGCCATATTTTTCGAGGCTTTCGGGCCTGGCAATATAATCTATGTAAATGGTATAATTTTCTGTTCTTTTAAACGTACGCCCTAAATCTATCGTTAGAATTTTATTGTCGTATATGTATTTTAGTTTGGTTTTTATGTTGCCTGAAAGCATAGCAATTTCTTTTATTTCAAAACCTTTTGCGTTGAGCTGCAAAGAACTTGCTGGCGAAAAATAGGGTTTCATAGTTAGTGTTGCTATGCCCAATAATTGTTTGTTTTTTAAGTCGAAACTTAGCTCTAATTTGGTGTGCAAAATATCGTTTATTCTTTTGTTGCTTGCCTGGTATGGTGCCTCAGTAAATACCGTATCTAATGGACCAAGATTAATTTCAGCAAGTGGATTTAGAGCGCTGGGAAGTGTTGTATTTTTGTTTGTTTTACAAGAATAATTTGATAATAAAAGTAGTGCAACAAAAAAGCACAGAACTTTTTGTTCAACTTGTTTACTATTACAAAGGGGTACTTTCATTAATTACATGATTGTAAAAAGCTACAAATCAAGTTGTAAAAGTAAATAAAAAAGAACTAGGTTATTAGTTTTCTTTTTAATTTTTAATGTTGGTGTTTTACAAAACGAAACTTTTGAGGTGTTTCCAAATTTAAAACATCAATAAAGTAAACTCCATTTTCTAAATTAGAAACATCAATCGCAATTATTTCTTGGTTTTGTACATTAATTGTGCTAACGGATTTGCCAAGAAAGTCTGTTATTACAATTTGTTTGATTTCAGCAAGGGGTGCCGTTTTTAAAAAAACTGTATGATTGGTAGGATTTGGAAACAACAAAAAAGCAGAATTTATTTTTCTTTCTGTATAATTTACAGGCAAATAAGTGTAACATTCAGAAGTATCAACACATCCGTTTTTAGAAATTTGAACAGCATAATTGCCTGTTGAGTTGGGGAAAAACTCACGATTTACTTCGCCGGAAATAGGAGCATAATTATTATCGCAATCTAACCACTGGTAAATTGCTTGCGATTCATTTGCTTGAAAACCGGGGGCAAAAATATTTACAGTAGTGTCTATTGCTCCTAAAGTTAAACTAATTGTAATTACACTATCGCAACCATAAAATGTAGGAATAGTAACTGTGTATGTTCCTTCCTGCGCAAAGGTTTGTCCGTTAGGAGCTATATAATTAGTGCAGCCGGTAGCATTTATTGTATTTGTTGCGGAATAATTAATTTCAAGAATAAGCGTGAGTGTGCTGTCGCAACCGGCAGCATTGGTAAAGTTTTGAGTGTATATTCCGGAAGTGGCATATACCTCGCCATTTGCGGCAGTATAGCTATTGCAAACATTAGCCGAAATAATATTTTGTGAAGAATTAACAATAGTAAGATTTAATTGAACCAAGCTATCACAACCATTGTTATTAATAAAAGTATAGTTGTATGTGCCAGAGTTCGTCAATGTTGTTCCGTTAGGAGCAATAAAGCTATTGCATGCTGTTTGATTTATTGTTGTAGAACTTGGTAAATTTATGTTTAAATTTAGTGTAATTACACTGTCGCATCCCGCAGAATTTGGAATGGTTACATTGTATGTGCCACTACTAGTAAACACTTGTCCATTTGCTGCTGTGTAGGCATTGCAGGAAGTTGCACTAATGGTAGAAAAGGTTGTGCCAGAACAATTGTTTAATCTTGCTATCCTGTTTCTGCCTATTCCATTATAGGAAGTAAAAAGTCCTCCAATCATAATTTGTCCGTTGTTTTGCAATGCTATTGCACGTAATTGAGCATTTGCAGCAGACCCTGATATAAATGTATTATCTAATGTTCCATTTGCGTTTAACCTAGCAATATAATTTTGTGAAGAGCCATTGTAATTAGTAAAAACACCGCCAATAATTATCTTTCCGTTTGGCTGCAGTGCTGCTGATAGAATTGGATTATTTACATTTGTTGGATATATAAAAGTATTGTCTATTGAGCCATCTTCATTTAACCTTATTATTGATTCTGCATTTAGCCCATTAAATTCATAGAAAGAGCCAAACGTTATTATTTTTCCATTTGGTTGAAGTACTGCCTTTTCTATTCCTCCTTGTGAACTACTAGGATACGTAAATCCGTTGTAAATTGAACCATTTGCATTAAGCACCGCAATTCCATTAATAATGGTGTCATTATAAGTTGACGCTCCGGCAATAATAATTTTTCCATCGGTTCGTAATACTATACTTTTAACTATGTCCGGCGAACCCATTCCCACATTAAAGGTATTATCAAATGTTCCGTTAGAATTTAACCTTATTAATCTTCTACTTAAGTTACCATCGTAAAAGACGAAATTCCCTCCTACTAAAATTTTTCCATCCTGTTGCTGTGTTACTTCAAAAACATTGTTATCAAACCCGGTTCCTATATTGAACGTCAAATCCAAACTTCCATCGGAATTTAGCCGAGCTATTCTATTTCTTGTAATACCATTTACTGAAGTAAAACCTCCGCCTATTAATATTTTATTATCAGGTTGAATTGCTATTGCTTGTACTTGTGCATTAACTCCGCTGAATCCCGAAAAAGTATTATCAATTGAACCGTCGTTATTGACTCTAGTTAAATATCCAACGTCAACACCATTGTAAACTTGAAAATTGCCTCCAACTAAAATTTTTCCATCATTTTGAACTGCTAATTCTTCCACAAAATTATTAGCTCCACTTGTTTGATTAAAGCTATTATCTATGCTTCCGTTTGAATTTAATCGAACAACACCATTTGCTGTTGTGCCGTTTACTAATGCAAACAAACCACCCAAAACTATTTTTCCATCTGGTTGCAATACAGCAGAAAGCACCGAAGTATTTGCACCGGAGGTAATCAAGAAAGATTCGTCAATGCTACCGTCGTTATTTAATCTTGCATAACGATTTCTACTTTGGCCATTAAAAGTAATAAAGTCGCCCAAGGCAAAAACTTTTCCATCGGGCTGCAGCAAGATTTTTATGATAAAGGCATTTGCTCCTGTTCCAACATTAAAGGTATTGTCTAAACTACCGTCTGGGTTTAGCCTTGCTATTCTGTTTATAGAACTCCCGTTGTAAGAAGTAAAGTTTCCAGCAATCACCAACTTATTGTTGGGTTCAATGGCTATAGTATTTACCAAATTGTTGGCACCTGTGCCAATATTAAAAGTATTATCAAAAGAGCCATCACTGTTTAATCGGGCAATTCTATTGGCTGGATTACCATTGTAAGAAGTAAATAAACCGGCAATTATTATTTTACCATCAGGTTGAATTAAAATATCTCTTACACTATTATTTGGGCCTGTGCCAATAGAAAAGGTGTTGTCAACACTACCATTAGGATTTGCCCTAACAATGTAGTTTATAAAAGTGGTATTGTAAGAAGAAAAAGAACCACCAATAATTACTTTTCCATCGGGCTGAATGGCAATGGCGAAAACAGATGCTCCTGCACCACCTCCTGCATTAAACGTATTATCTATACTACCATTGGCATTTAATCTTAAAATTCTGTTTCTAACTTGATTATTAAATTGCCCAAAATCCCCACCAAATAGTATTTTTCCATCACTTTGCACAGCACTTGCCCTTACCACATTATTAAATCCATCGGCAACCGAAAAAGAGGGATCAATCAAACCATTTGATTCTGCCCTTGCTGCTCTATTTCGACTAAAAGAGTTGTATGTATCGAACTGACCAGCAAAAACAATTTTTCCATTGCTCTGCAATGAAATGGTATTTACGCTATTGTTTACACCTTCCCCTGAACCATATCCAAAATCGCTTGAATTAAAACTCAAATCTAAAGAACCTTCTTGGGCAAAAGAAAATAATGAGTTAATCAAAAAGAAAACAAAAAATAAAGTAATTTTTTTTAAAATATCCTTCATAAAAATTAATCTATTTGAGTAAAATTATATTACACCTAATTTCTTTCCCACTTTAGTAAACGCTGCAATTGCCTTGTCTAAATGTTCTTTGGTGTGTGCTGCCGAAACCTGCACCCTAATTCTTGCTTTGTCTTTGGGCACTACAGGGTAAAAGAAACCTATTACATAAATTCCTTCGTTTAATAATTCTGCTGCCATTTGTTGGGCACTTTTTGCGTCGTACAACATTACAGGAGTTATGGGGTGAATTCCAGGCTTAATGTCGAACCCGGCTTTTGTCATACCTTCTCTAAAGTACAAGGCATTACTCATTACTTTGTCTCGCAATTCGGTGGTTTCGCTCAGCAAATCCAATACTGCAATAGAGGCTCCTACAATTGAAGGTGCCAATGAATTACTAAACAAGTATGGTCTTGAGCGCTGTCTTAAAATTTCTATTATTTCTTTTCTTCCAGATGTAAAACCTCCCATTGCTCCGCCTAAAGCTTTACCTAGCGTTCCAGTAATGATGTCTATTTTTCCCATTACATTGTTGTACTCGTGTGTGCCACGACCAGTTTTTCCAATAAAACCCGAAGCATGGCATTCATCCACCATAATTAAGGCATTGTATTTTTCTGCTAGCTCCACAATTCCTGCTAAATTGGCAATGTAACCGTCCATAGAAAAAACTCCATCTGTTACAATAATTTTATGTCTAGCATTGGAAGCGTTTTTTAATTGTAGCTCCAAATCTTCCATGTTGTTATTTTTATAACGAAAGCGTTGAGCTTTGCAAAGTCTTACTCCATCTATTATTGAGGCATGATTTAACTCGTCGCTAATAATGGCATCTTCTTCGCCAAACAATGGCTCAAATACCCCACCGTTGGCATCAAATGCTGCAGCATACAAAATGGTATCTTCTGTGCCTAAAAACTCTGAAATTTTCCTTTCTAAAGTTTTATGAATGTCTTGTGTTCCACAAATAAACCTTACCGACGACATGCCAAAACCGTGAGTATCTAAGGCATCTTTTGCCGCTTGCACCACTTTGGGATGAGACGATAATCCCAAATAATTATTGGCACAAAAATTAATTACTTCTTGCCCAGTGCTTACTTTTATATCTGCCCCTTGTGGACCCGTAATTATTCTTTCTTTTTTAAATAAACCTTGTTGTTCTATGTTCTGCAACTCTGCTTGCAAAAATTGTTGTAGTGCTCCGTACATGTTTTAAATATTTTGTTCAAAAATAGAAAAGAGTTTGAGAAAATTTAGCTATTTTTCTTTTATTGCCTCATACAACACATCCTGAATCTTGCTTCTTACATTCATCTCCACTAATTTGTTGTTGCTGGCATCGGGGTTTACTCTGTTGCTCAAGAAAATATACACTAAACCGTTTGCAGGATCTGCCCATGCAAAAGTTCCTGTAAAGCCGCTGTGCCCAAAGCTTTCGAGAGAGGCACTTCTGCTACACGGGCTTCCTTTTTTAGGATTAGGTTCTGGCTTATCAAATCCTAAGCCTCGGCGGTTTCCCTCTTTGCAAAATTGGCACCGAGTAAACTCTGCCAATGTAGATTTTTTTATAATTGTTTCTCCTCCATACTCTCCATGGTTTAAATACATTTGAAACAATTTTGCTAAATCGTTGGCATTGCTAAAAACACCTGCATGACCAGCTACACCGCCCAGCAAGGCAGCCCCTTGGTCGTGAACGTATCCTTGAATGAGTTGCTTTCTAAATCTCAAATCATTTTCGGTAGGCGCTATTCTTTCTTTTGGAAAATAGTTTAATGGTGTATAATTGGTATTGTTCATCCCCAGTTGTAAATAAATACTTTGGGAGAATTTATCTAAGGTTTTCCCCGTTTCTTTTTCAATAAATTTTTTAGCAAAGTAATAGCCCATATCACTGTATAAATAATGCTTTTGAGGTTCAAGTGAGGTGGTAATAATTTTGCTGTACAACGAATCTGAAATAGAATTTAGTGCATACAAACTATCGGCTATTGGTATAGAATAATCTTTGTCTGCAAATTTTTTATACATTGTATTTATTGGGCCCGTGCTATCTATGGTTTGAAGGTAATAGGGTAAATACGGTTTTAACCTGCCTTGATGTGTAAGTTGGTCACGAAATGTTAAGTCTTTTTTGTTAGAATTTTTTAGTTCGGGCAAATATTTAGAATACGTATCGTCTAAGTTATAAACGCCTGCATCGTACAACCTCATTAGCGATAGCGTTGATGCTGCAACTTTTGTAACCGACGCAATGTCGTAGATGTTTTTGTTGCTAACGGCTGTAGTGCTTGCATTTGAAATAGAACCATAGGATTTATTTAAAAACACTTTTCCATCTTTTGCGGCAAGAACCTGGCATCCTGGAAAAGCATTTGCTTGTAGAGCATTTGCAACAATAG
The DNA here is from genome assembly GCA_037131955.1 of Bacteroidota bacterium. Classification (GTDB taxonomy): domain Bacteria; phylum Bacteroidota; class Bacteroidia; order UBA4408; family UBA4408; genus CAIMMJ01. The sequence continues at coordinate 11,454 of JBAXQC010000005.1, read as the reverse complement.
AATCTATTTTATTGATGTACTTTTTTTCTATATTTATTTCTTGGGGCTCCACATAACTAAGTCTTGTAGTTTTGGTGAGTTTAATTCCTGTTCCAATTTTAAATTGCGGAGAGGCATTTACAGGAAGTTTGCCTTCGGCTCCAACCCCACCAAAAATAAGCTCTGCGGCAAGCTCTGCCGTTAGTTCATTTTTTTCGTAAGGCATTACTATTGCATCCAATGAATCGGCACCTGCAAACTTAGATAAGCTGTAAGGATTTGCCATTAAGTTTAAAATAACTTTTGAAGATTTTTTTAGGTTTTTAATTAAACTAACTGTTTCTGGATTTACGTTATAATTGTTCTCTATTTTTCTAGTTGAATTTTCTACTGACACCAGCACCAAATTATAGTTTTTAAGTTGAGACAGTATCGAATCTTTTCCGTTTTGCGGCAGCTTGTTCGAATAAAAAAATGTGGAACAAGAGGTGTATTTTTCTACTGTTTCGGCAAAAACAGATGTGTTAGTTTCGCTGATAATTAGGTTAGCTATTTTTAATGTATCCAATCTTTTTAATGGAATAATGTTGTTGTTGCTAAGTAGTGTAAGTGCCGCCTTGTACAAAGATTTGTTTAGTGCCAGTGCTTTTGGTTCGTTTAAATCCTCCTTTAAGTTTTTTAAATCGATTGGTTCATACATGTTTAAGCCCACCCATTGTTTTGCCAATAATATTTTTTTAACGTGTTCGTCTATTTCGTCTACCGAAATATAACAACTGTCTATAGCGCTCTTTATTAGTTTTATTGCCGTAGGAACATCTTCGGAGTTCACCAAAATATCATTACCCGCCAACAGGGCTTTTAAATCTACTTCGCCGGGTTTGTAAAAACTTCTTACTCCCTTCATGTCTAAAGCATCCGTAAATACTAATCCTTTAAATTTTAAGGTGTCTTTTAATAAAGCCGTAACCATGTTTCTTGACAAAGAAGCTCCAACGTTTTTTGCAGTGTCGTACAATGGCACATTAAGATGTGATGCCATTACACTCATCAAGCCCTCTTCAAACAACTCTTTAAACGGATACAGTTCCAAAGAATCCATCCTTTCTTTTCCAAAAGATAGTGTTGGTAAGCCTTTATGAGAATCTACTTCTGTATCGCCATGACCAGGAAAATGCTTGGCGCAGGCAATTACGTTGTTGTCTTGCAGGCCAAACATGTACGCCAAGCCTTTGCTGCTCACATTCTCTTTGTCCTCGCCAAATGATCTAAAACCAATTACAGGATTATTAGGATTGTTGTTTACATCAATAACAGGTGCAAAATTTACATGTATTCCTATTCTTGAACATTCATCGGCAATCCTACCTCCCATTTTATAGATAAGCTCTTCTTGCTGTATAGCTCCTAGTGTTAGTTGCTTGGGATAATTTATTGTGCTGTCTAACCGCATAGAAATTCCCCACTCGCCGTCTATACTAATTAGCAATGGAATTTTTGATAGACTTTGGTAATAGTTGGTTAAATTGGCTTGCCTATAAGGTCCTCCCTGAAAAAATATTAACCCGCCAATGTTCTGATTTTCTATTAAACTTACAATATTATCTACATGTTCTTTTCCTCTGTTGCTATAGGCTGCCACCATAAATAACTGGCCAATTTTTTGCTCCAACGTTAATTCTTTAAGCACTTCTTTTGCCCAATTAGATTGTGGGTAAATCTTTTTTTCTACAGGTAGTTTGTAAACAACTTTAGCAGAGTATGTTTTTTTCTTTCCCTTTTTTTTCCGCTTGTATTTAGATTTTTTCTTTTTGGAATGTTTGCCCTTTTTTGGTGGCGAATAATAGTGTGCTCTTACGCTTTCCTCAAAAGAGAACAGCATAACAGTAGCCATCAACCAAATTAATATTCGTTTAAAATTCATTAAATGCAAAAGTATTACAGCAAACTACTCAATGATTGCTCCCCTTTCAATTTTATCAACATTAATTACCAACAATCACTATTTACTAATTTGGATTAACCATTCTACCGTGGAGGAGAATGAAAAGGCTAGTTATCAAAGTAAGAACTTGGCATTAAATTAAAATTGGCTAACAAATCAAATCAATTTTTTAGCGATGGCATGAGCAAAGCCATCAGCGAACGTGGCGTTGGAAATAGCTTGGAAGTGGCTCTGATGGTGCGAAAAAAATTGATGTAGAATTTGTCCAATTTTAATTTTAAGCCTTGATTTTTTTTGTTTACTTTTTTGCATCAAGGCAAAAAAGTAAATGGGGTTTGGGGCAAAGCCCCGCTATTTGTAAGAAATATTTATACTTGCTAACTAAATGGATAAACCAATTACTTTTTAAGTAGTGCCTAATTGTTACATTTGCACGATTTTTTTAAACACATCATCGCATTACAATGGAATATAATTTTAAGCAGATAGAAAAGTATTGGCAAGAGTTTTGGAAAACAACAAAACCTTTTAGGGCAGAAAATGATTCCTCTAAGCCAAAATACTATGTATTAGATATGTTCCCCTATCCTTCGGGGGCGGGCCTGCACGTTGGCCATCCGCTAGGTTATATTGCTTCGGACATTGTTAGCCGATACAAAAGAGCTAAAGGTTTTAATGTGTTGCACCCCATGGGCTACGATTCTTTTGGCTTGCCAGCAGAACAATATGCTATTCAAACTGGGCAACATCCAGAAATTACTACACAAAACAACATAAAAAGATACCGAGAACAACTTGATAACATTGGATTTTCGTTTGATTGGGACAGAGAAGTAAGGACATCCGATGCAAGTTATTACAGGTTTACGCAATGGATTTTTATGCAGCTGTACAACTCTTGGTACGACCTAAAAACAAACAAAGCCCTTGGCATTGATGTGCTTATTGAAGAATTTAAACGCAATGGTAACACCTTTGTGCAAGCTTCTTCATTAGAAGTAGAACGTTTTTCGGCAGAGCAGTGGGCTGCAATGAATGAGAAGGAACAACAGCTTTTGTTGTTGAATTACCGAATGGCATTTTTGAGCGAAACTATGGTTAATTGGTGCCCCGCATTAGGAAGTGTTTTGGCAAACGAAGAAATAAAAGATGGTCTTAGCGAAAGAGGTGGTTATCCGGTAGAGCGGAAATTGATGAAACAGTGGAGCATGAGAATTACTGCTTACGCTCAACGTTTGCTAGATGGTTTGGATACTATAGATTGGACAGATTCTATAAAAGAAGCTCAACGCAATTGGATTGGGCGTTCAGAAGGTAGTTCCATTGCTTTTGAACTGCAAAATAGCAGCGGAACGGTGGAGGTTTTTACTACCAGGCCAGATACTATTTTTGGAGTAAGCTTTTTAACATTGGCTCCTGAACATGAATTAGTAAGTACGATTACTAGCGCAGAACAAAAAACAGCGGTAGAGGAGTACGTTGTAGCTTCTAAAAACCGAAGTGAACGTGAACGCCAAGCCGACGTTAAAAAAATATCGGGAGTGTTTACGGGAGCATATGCAATACATCCTTTTACACATGAGCCAATACCTGTGTGGGTTGGCGATTATGTGTTATCGGGCTATGGCACTGGAGCTGTTATGGCTGTGCCAGCTTCGGACAGCAGAGATTTTGCTTTTGCACAACATTTTAATTTGCCAATAAAACAAGTGATAGATGCAGGAGATGTTTCTAAAGAAGCATACGAAGAAAAGGCGGGTAAAATGATTAATTCTGATTTTTTGAACGGCTTAGAGGTGAAGGATGCCATTAAAAAGGCAATAGAAAAAATAGAAGAAAAAGGGATTGGAAGAGGTAAAATAAATTACCGCTTAAGAGATGCCATCTTTAGCCGACAAAGGTATTGGGGAGAACCAATTCCTGTGTATTTTAAGGAGGATGTTCCTTATTTGATTAACGAAGATGAATTGCCGCTGATGTTGCCCCAAGTTGAAAAATACTTGCCTACAGAAACAGGAGAACCTCCCTTGGCAAGAGCAAAAAACTGGAATTATACTCCCAAAAACAGTAACGCTAATTACCCTTACGAACATTCTACCATGCCGGGATGGGCAGGTTCTAGTTGGTATTTTTTAAGGTACATGGATGCCGCAAACAAACAAGAATTTGTATCACAAGAAGCAGCAAATTATTGGAAACAGGTAGATTTGTATTTGGGTGGCAGCGAACATGCCACGGGACATTTGCTCTACAGCAGATTTTGGACAAAGTTTTTGTTCGACAAAGGACTAATTTCTTTTGAAGAGCCTTTTGCAAAGCTCATTAACCAAGGGATGATACAAGGGGTGAGTGCTTTTGTGTATAGGGTTAACGGAACAAATACTTTTGTTTCTAAATCAAAAATTGCGGAGCACGAAACCTCAGCAATTCATGTTGATGTGAACATTGTAAACAACAATATTCTAGACATTGATGCCTTTAAAAACTGGAGAGAAGAATTTAAAAATGCCGAGTTTATTTTTGAAGACGATGGAAAATATGCATGCGGTAGTGAAGTAGAAAAGATGTCTAAATCTAAATGGAATGTGGTGAACCCCGATGATATTATTGAAAAATTTGGAGCCGATTGTTTGCGGATGTACGAAATGTTTTTAGGGCCACTTGAACTTTCTAAACCTTGGAATACCAATGGAATTACGGGTGTTTCTTCGTTTTTGAAGAAGTACTGGAAGTTGTTTTTTAGCACTGGGCAATTTATTTTGTCAGAGGAAAAGCCAAACGAAAAAGAACTAAAAAGTTTACACAAAATTATAAAGAAGGTAGAAGAGGACATAGAGAAATTTTCTTTTAATACCAGCATTTCTGCCTTTATGATATGTGTGAATGAACTCACAGAACTTAAATGCCACAAAAGAGAAATTTTAGAGCCGTTAACTATTTGCTTGGCTCCATTTGCATCTCATATAGCAGAAGAAGTTTGGAAATTGTGCGGACACACCCAAGGCATTTCTTTTGCTCCTTTTCCTGAGTGGGAAGAGAAATTTTTAACCGAGAGTGTGTTTGAGTATCCTGTTTCTATAAATGGCAAAACTAAATTTAAAATTTCTTATCCTTCGGCAATGGAAAAACAGTTAGTAGAAAAAGAAATTTTATTGGCACCAGAATTGGCCAAATATATTGTACCCGAGTCTGTAAAAAAGGTCATTGTTGTTCCTAATAGGATTATTAATGTAGTGGGGTAAATTTATCCGCCTAGGCAGATGAATAATTGTAAATAGACTATTACACACCGCCGCGGCGGAGGTTCACAAAGAATTTACTTTTTTTCATGGAGTAATTATTTCTATTCCTTGGGTGTATCCAACTAGTTCCGGCATGCAACGACTATTGGAGGATAAATAGATTAAACTTTTAGCAGTACTAAAGACTATTGAGATAGAAAAGGGTTTGTTCCCTAGTTGTAAATGAGGACAATTAATGGGCTACTCTTAAGCTTGGATAAGATATAAAAAAAAGAAGCCGAGAATTTCTTCTCGGCTTCTTTTAAATTTTTCTAAAGTTTCCTTTAGAACTTTTTATTGAGATTACTCTGTTAATAGAACTTTTTGGTTTACTACTTTTCCATTGCTGGTAAGTTTAACTAAATATGTTCCGTAAACAGCGTTTGGCACCTCAAATGCTACTCTACCAGATTTGCCAGAGAAATTAGAGGTATAGATAGTTTTTCCTACTAAGTCTATTATTTCTATTGTTCCTTTGCTATCTAATGGCAAGTTTGCAAATACTGTGCTGTTGGCTGCATATACTCCCAATTCGTTTGCTGCTTTAGCTACGCTTGGTTTCTCAAAATGCAAGAAGAATCTGCTTCCACTGTTTCCAGCACTTACTGCTGCAGTGTATGATCCGTTTGCTTTTAGGTCAGTAAACGTTCCTAAGGTAGCATCCTCTAAATAAACATTTTCATATTTATCTTTAAGGTCGCTTAAGTTTAGTTTTATGTTCACATCGCCTGCAGTTGGAGCAATAACTTGAACTGGAATGATTTGTTCAGCACTAAATTTATCCATTGCATTTATGGCAAGCGGAGTGTTATCTGCGCTTAATGTAAATGCTAAGATGTTTGGATTCATTGCATTTAACAATTTTCTAGCATCCACTTGTTCATCGTAGTTTTCTGTTGCTTCTGCAGCTGTCATTACTACGGCTTCGTCTGTGTGGCCATTGCTGCTTATTTCTAATCTAATTAAACCTTCAGGTGCTGAAAAGAAATTTGCAGTTTGACTGATGGTTCTCATAGTATTATTAAAGTTAACTGTACCAGATGGCGCTACAGCTGGCTTAGCAAACACAAAGAAAGCTTGTGAATGTCCAATTACATCGCTGGCTAAAACACCGCCAGGATTGTTTGTCCAAGTGCTTCCGTTGTATGAAGCATAGCTGTTTGTAGAAGCATTCCAAGCATACAATATTGGAAGTATAGAAGCTGAGTTAGCTGTAGCAAAAGAGTTAAAATTAATAGAAGATGGATACGGGTTACCAATCAAGTTCAATCCGTCGCCAGCAGTATACGTTACTGTTCTATTAATTGCTCCGTTATTTGGTATACCTACAATGTCTACAACTTGAGTACCCGGAATTCTTGCAGAGAATCCTTGTCCAGGTAATAATGTTGTTCCTCCTGCACCTGTCCAACCCGGGGTATTGATGTTGGTTAAGGTTTCATCCCATGTCCAAGTGCTTGGGAATACAGTTGGTTGAGTTGAATTTGGGCTAGAGTTATAAACATAGCCTGCAGGTGTTCCAACTACAGAGAAGTCGTCGTTGTAGTTGCTGGCAACTGTTCCAGACATTGCAACAGGGCTTGTTATATAATGGTTAGCATTAGCAGATGTGTTGGCAAGAACAACTCTTCTTTCCATGTTCACTGTTCCAACTATTGAACCAGAATAACCAACACTAAAGTTATTTATATAACCAGTTAAACCTGCATTAGACAATACTGTTAAGTTTCCACCTGTTGTTAATGCTCCTTGTTGTAAGTCTAATCCTCCAACTCTAGATGGTGCAGTAATAGAAACACCTAAATTGTTATTTACTCTTAAATAACTAAAAGTGATTGTACCATCTATTATTTGGGCAGTTGTACCATTTAATATTGCCCATCCATTTCCATAAACGTTGGTGTTGGCACCTGTAACGTTTCTGGTCATAGATAGTGTGTTTCCAGTATTTATGGTCAAATGGCCATTAGCAGCAGTTATTAAACTTCTAATTTGTTCGTTAGTAGAAACTACTGGCTGGTTAGTTCCCTGTCTAACTAATACAGATTTTGCTGAGTTAGGGAAAGTTAATGCAGTAGCATCACCGTTTAAGTAGTTTGCAGGATTTGTAAATGAAGTGTTTGCTGCTCCTGTCCATGTTAATCCTGGGGCTATGTTCACTCTTATAAAAGTTGCAGTTGCAGCATTTGGTGCTGTTGTACTACCTATACGTAAATAAGCATACGTTCCTGGTTGCATACCTGTAGCAAAAACGTAGGACTGATCTCCTGCGGCTCCACCAGCATTACATGCTATAGATGGACCAGCATTACATGCTGCACCATTTGGGAAGCCATAGTGCAGCGACACAATAGATTTTTGTACATTTAAACTAGGAATTGCATTTGTACCAGCAGCAGTAGTAACGTGAATTTCTCCACTAGCAGGAACTAAAACTCTGTAATATACATCTCTAATAACCGGAGCACATGGAAGACCACCACTTGTGGTTGCTCCTGCCAAACTTATGTTGTAGTAGCCACCGGTAGTTACTGTAGAATACGCTGGAGCTAAATCTGCATCACAAATTGCATTTGTTAATGCAGCACATACAGTAAGTGCTACAGTATTACTTGTAGATACACAGCCTGATACAGAATTTGTTGCAGTAACAGAATAAGAAACTGCACCAAATGGAACGGAATAAACTGTACTTATACTTTGGCCTGCATACGGTGATGTATATAAGTTATCTGTATATAAGTCGCTAGGAACACTCCATAGATAAGTAGTGTTTGGTTCCATGGTGTTTAAATCTAATTGCCTTGCCACACCAAATGCGTTATTACAAATAGCATTTGGCCCACCAGATAATATAACTACTGGATTTGGCCTAACGTTAATTGTATAGGTAGCTGCAACATAAGAACCAGAACAAGGTGCAATTCTTGTTATGTTTAAAGAAAGTGTAACTATGTTTCCAGCGTCTAATGCATTAACAGTGTAAGTTGGGGTAAGTGTACCCTGACCCGCAGAAATACTACCATTTCCATCGTGAGTCCAATTTAAAGATGCATAATCAGAGGCTGTTACACCGTACAAACCACCGTTTTCGTTTAAGGTAGTACCCACAACTACTGTACCAGTTGCACAACTAAGTGCGTTGCTTGGTGCTGCTAAACCAGAAACTAAATTTAAACTAGCCGTAGGATTTACCTGGTAAGTAAGTGCTGCTGTAGAAGCCGTTGCCGTGCAACCAGAGCCGTTTGTAGCAATTACGTTATATACACCTAAATCTGTAGATTGAACGTTTGCAACGCTAGGGTTTTGAGAGGCAGACGTAAATGAATTTGGACCTGTCCATGCATACGTTAATGGAGCTGCAGTACCAGTGATGATAATGTCATCAATGGCCCAATGCCAAGCCCAACCGTCAGTATAATTAAATCTAATTCTAACGTTTGGATTGCCAGCATAAGCGGTTAAACTTACGTTTGCAGTTACAAAAGCTGCAGGCCCTCCTTGGGTTGTAGTATAAGTGGCTGCATCAAATGGCCATGTTGTTCCGCCATCTATTGAAACTTGAACTCTTGCATTAGTAAGATATTGTTGGTATGAATGTCTGAAACTCAAATTTGCAGCAGTATATCCAACCAAACTAAATACTGGAGAAGTAAATTGTGTATTAGTGGTTGTGCCACTACCGCCAGCATCAGGATTTGCGAACAAGCAATTTAAACCACCAGGGCTGTTTACGGTTACAGAACCAACAAAACCATGCGGCTTTATTTGGAAATTTGCAACAGCACTGCTACTTGAAGCAGCAAGTGTCCAACCAGCTAAACCACTCTCAAAGTTTTGAGCAAGGATGCTTGCAGGAGGATTAAATGTTGCAGTAAGATTAGCTGTACTTCCCTGGCAAACTTGGTTTGCAGTAAGAGATGCTGTTCCCGCAGGAGGATTAGCATTTACAGTAACACTAAAGTTAGTTGTATTTACACATCCCGTTACAGAGTTTGTTGCAGTTAATACATAACTGGTGCTAGCGGCAGGGTTAAACGTCCAAGGTCCTGTAGCGCCTCCACTAATGCCTGTTGTTGGGGCAAATGAGTAATTATTAAAATCACTAACTGTAGACGAGATACTTACAGGAGATGATGGTACTCCAAAACAAATTTGTTCAGAAGCAGAGCTCAAAGTAAGTGCCGGCGGAGGAAGCACATCAGCCAATACTGCAGTTCTTGGCCCCGAGCAAATTGTTTGACCAGCAAAAGTAATATTTGGCCTTAAAGTACTTGTTGTTGCTGCAGGAGCAGTTCCGAAAAACGCCGGATTGTTAGAGGTTGAGAAGGCATAAATAACTGAGTTATTGGTTGTAGTTGTGCCATAAGTTGCAGCATTGCCACTACCAAATGCTCCTGTTTGACGAAGGTCTACTATAATTCCTGAAACACCATCCCAATTATAAGGAGTACTTAAACTAATGGTATTGCTACCTAAAGCAGGTACATATGCAGCAGGACCAAAAACATTGGTTAAACCTGTTGTAACAAATGTAGATAAGGCTGCACCTGAAGATGGAGCAATTCGTATATTATAGTCAGTTAAAAGACCGTTTGGATTTGGCAAAGTATTAATATTAAAGGTCAATGATGTTATAGGGCCAGCATTTAAACCAAAAGCACTTAACTCTGCTGCCGTAAACAAATATTGTTGCCATGATTGGTACCAATAATTTTCAAAAGCAGTTGGATAACTAAATGTTGAACTTAAAGTAGATCCTGTACCAGAAGTAACTGAACCAGCACTAACTGCCCCAGCACTTACATAGTAAGTAGTAGGAGCATTAATTACTGGAGTAGTATAATTTGCGCCAGAAGCCAATGGTGCTCCTCCTGTTGAATTTTGCCACCATCTTAAGTTACTTCCAGAGGCAGATAATCCTACAGTACCTGTTCCACAACGGCTATTAGGGCTAGTGCCTGTTGGCGTTGGAGAAAGTATAGTAAAGCTTCTTACTGCACACGCTGGGGCATCTCCGTTAACATTTTTTGGAGTTACTTTCCAAAACCATGTTCCAGCAGCCAAAATACCCGGATTGTAGGTTACACCCGCTTGATTTTGTACGAATGTAGATCCGTCTATTGCATCAAAATATACATCATAAGAAGTTGCGTATTGCACGGCAGACCAAGAAAGAACCACACCTGGTGTTGCACATTCGTTGGCTAAGTCTGCTGGACTAATTCCTGCAGAAATACACGTTGGTACTGGAGTAGTTACACAAATATCAAAATTTGCACCCGGACCACCAGAACCTGTACCTGCATGATATACTCGTACCCAATATGTTTGACCAATAGCCGTTGGAAAAAGAACTTCTTCTGTTCCATTAGCTCCTGTTGCATTTACGCAACCACCTGTAGGATTAGCGACATTTACTTTTGCAGAGCAATCTGTGAAAGATGTCCAAAGTTGCAATGCAGGGTCAAAGTTTAAGTTTCCTTGAACACGCAGGTTAGTTGATGTACCCGTAGCAACAAAAGAATACCACAAATCATCATCAGCACCTGTTGAGCATGTTCCTAAGAGCTCAGAAGACGGAGTAGAAGAACCTGTTCCAATAGCAAGCAATTGGTTTTGACCTGTAACACAATTATTGGTGCCAACAGAAGTAAGAGCTATTGCTCCAGTACAATTGTCATTAATTGGAGGAGCATAAATTACAATGGCAAACTGACCGCTAATTCCCCAATCTGGCTCTTCAATAGTTAAAGTTGGTACAGTAACAAAATCGTTACCACCATCAAAAGTACCACCAGTAACTGCACCAGCAGTAATTGCATTTGCAGCACCTACAAATGTATTTCCACCGCCACCACTTACTTCCATACGACTAGAAGGGTTAGTTCCTGTTAATGCCTGTGTATAGTTAGTACCACCGCTTGTAATTGAAACACCCGTAACGGCGCCACTTACAACTGCCGATGCGGCAAATGTTGCAGCCGCTCCTGTAAGATTGTGGTATACACGAACGTAATATGTTTGGCCAATAGTTAATCCAGTACTAGTAGCATCTACTTGGCCACCTGCTGCACCTACCACACAAACTGGTGTTGGCAGTGGAGTTAAATCAGACTTTAACATTTCTACACGTGGAATGTAACCACCAGAAGCGTAAATACGGGCTGTAACAGTTGCTTCATTAGCAGTAAAACTAAACCAAACGTCTTTTGCATCTACTGGGCCTGCACAAATAGTTTGTGGAGA
>JBAXQC010000004.1:0-74742 GCA_037131955.1 Bacteroidota bacterium | reverse complement strand
TGGAATATTCTATTCTTTAAATTTAAACTGCCATTACTTTCTTTTATTGAAATAGTTGCATTGCTGGTTTTTGTGGTTATAATTACTGTTAAGAGTTTTTCTTATTCATCACTTGCCGGATTTCTATGTCTCCCCTATGCAATATGGTTGGTATTTGCAAGTTCCTTAAACGGTTTTATTTGGATTAAGAATTAATTTTCTATCTCATAACATGAAAACAGAAAAAGAAAAAATGCTTTTAGGACAACTCTATAATGGCCGTGACCAGGAACTAATTAAAGAGAGAAAAAAAACAAAACAACTCTTATATCAATTAAACATTAAGGAGTATTTTAATAATAAGAACACTTTAAAAATAGTAAAAGAGCTTTTGCCAAACTCAGCTGCGAATATTTATATTGAACCACCATTTTTTTGTGACTATGGTTACAATATTTTTTGCGGAGAAAATGTTTATTTTAACGTAAACTGTGCTGTTCTAGATTCTGCCAAGGTTACAATTGGTTCTAATGTAATGTTAGGACCAGGAGTACAAATTTATACCTCTAACCATCCAACAGATTTTTTGCAAAGAAGACAAGTGGAAGATGCAAAACCAATTACTATTGGTAACGATTGTTGGATTGGCGGTAACTCAATTATTTTACCCGGAATTACAATTGGAGATAACTGTATTATTGGAGCCGGGTCGGTTGTAACAAAAAACGTTACTAACAATTCATTAGTTGCCGGAAATCCAGCAAAGAAAATTAAAGAGTTGTAAAACTTAGGAGCTTACTATTAATTTTAACACTAAGCTCCTAAATTTACTTGATGGCCATTAATTCTCGTTGACTTTGAATTAATTGTATTTGCATTTGAATTATTTCTGAAATTGCAGTTGGAACTCTCTGAATAAAGCCAGTAGATTCATCATCTAGAAAAGTTGTCTCAATATTTATTTTCTGATTTCCTAAAGTACTTTTATTATAGACTAATACAGCTTGTCTTAATTTAATAAGTTGTTCTTGCTCTTTTTGCCCATTTAAATAATCACCCAACATTACATCTTCTATATAATATTTATTTGATATAAATGCAGAATCCAATTTTTCTATTCCTGCTGAAAATTTTAGAAGTTTGTTTTTAAACAAATCTAATTCATCAAAAATTATTTTACTATTTGAATTATTTGATAAACTCTCAGCAGAACAATTATTCATTTTTAACAGCAATATTTTTTCTTTTTCTAAAATTTGTTGACTTCTATAAATATTTGCAGTAACTTTTACTAATTGTGCTTTTTGAGTTTTTGGGGTAACAACCAAGGTTAAAAATAATCCGCACCCTACGATAATAATAATTGAAGTTATTATAGTATTAATTTTTGTTTCTTGATGTTTTACTCCGCTCGTGTAAAAAAGGGGCAAATAGATAAATAGCAAAATTAAAATTGTTAGATAACCCATTATGTTTGCATATGGCCAATGTTGTATTTTAAATAGAACAGAAAGACTCATTAATATGGCAGGAATTGCTCCTGCAACCAACAATATTTTGTCTCGTGTATTTGATTTTTCTTTTACTCTTAAAGTAAACAACAATGGCAAAAACACAAAGCTTAGAACGCCCAAGCTGAGAACAATTCCTATTGATGCACCTGGCCAATGCATAAACTTAAAAATAATTCCTAAACTTAAAATTGACGCAGAAAATATTCCGCTAAATAACATTACTTTTTTCATAGCATAATAGTTTTTAAAGGTTAATAATAAATTGGTTTCTTCTTCAATTTCTAAATATGATTTGTGGTAAAATGTTGATTTTATTGACTGATAATATTCTTCAAAGTTTCCATTTTCTTCTAAATTTTCTTCAATAATGCAGCACATATGATCTAGAAGATTCAGTATTAAATCTTGATTCTCGAGGCCATTGTTCTTAATGTCTTTTAAAATAAAATCTATATGTTCATCTGTTAGTATAAACATGTCAAGCAAAGTTTGTTTTTATGTCTAATAAATAAACCATAGTATTTAGGAAGTCAGAAAATTCGTTTACTTTTTGTTTTGACTCAATTTTTCCTTGTTGACTTAATGAATAATATTTTCTTACTCTTTTGCCTATATATTCTGTTTCTGTTGTTAATAAACCATCCGCCTCCAAAGCATGTAATGAAGGATACAAAGCCCCTTCTGTTAATTGTATTTTTCCGGCAGTAAGTTCTTTAACGGTTTGAGTGATTTCGTAACCGTACATCCTTTTATTGTCTTTTAACAATTTTAAAATAATTGTTTTTAATGTACCTTTTATTAGCTCTGATGAATAAATCATTTTTTAATTTTTTAATTACCTAGGACAAATATACATAAGTTTATTATGTATTTGTCTTTTATGTATTATATTTTATATAACAATCTGTTTAAGAACATATTAAATTTAAATCAGCTTTTATAAAAATGGTTGGAATTATAGAATAAGAGCTTTATATTCAAATAGAAGTTCTTCCATTGGAGAAGTGAAAAAACTTATTCTAGAATAAAAAAAACAAATCCAATACTGATTACTGAATTAGAGAGAATAAAAAACTTTTTTTAACTAAAAAAAAGGATATTCTGATCATGCTTAAATACTAAAAAAAGTATTTCGGCGTTACTTTGATTATCAATTCAATTTTTATGATTCACAAAAAATGTTTTTCTGCAGCGGTTGTTTTTTATTTGGGTATTTATCTTCTTATGCTTTTGTTTGTAACAATGCTTGAGGCATTATAAAGTAGGTTGCTCAACTAGTCTAGCTTTAGAAAATAAATTCCTTGCTCACTTAGGATTTTTGTAAGTTCAATTTCCTGCTCCTTTTCTAATTCAATTGTAAAGTTACACTCGTTTTCTATTTCCTGCTCAATAACAGAAGCCTTTGCTTTATTAAATATCTTGTAGAGTTTATTTTGCTCCAAATATGTGCAACGCACATTATATTTTTCTTTGATTGTTATTTTAATTAGTTCTGTTGCTCCAATTGTTTGCTTTGCTGTTTCTTTGTAGGCAAGAATTAATCCAGAAACACCAAGTTTAACTCCGCCAAAATATCTAATAACAACAACCAAGCAATTAGTTAGTCCATTTGAATCTATTTGGCCTAAAATTGGTTTACCCGCTGTACCAGAAGGCTCACCATCATCATTTACTCTAAAATTATATTTATCTATACCCAAGCGATAGGCATAGCAAAAGTGATTTGCTTTAGGATGAATCTCTTTTAATTGTTCAATTTTTTCTTTAATCTGAAATTCATTGCTAACATAAAATCCAAATCCAATAAATTTACTTGACTTTTCTTTTACTAATATATCTTTAACATCAACAATGGTTTTAAAGCATGTCATAGCCGAGGTTACATCACATTTATAATTTCTATCAATTGTCCATTAAACAATTTTTTATCTCCTTTCTTTAATTCTTTTAAGGCTAAAAAAAGTGGAGAATGAATAGAAATTGTGGTTATTTCTTTGTCCTCAATTTTTAATTTACCAAGGCTTGAGGATACAAAAAACCAGGATAGACTAGTTTGAAAGATGGAACCGAATAATATTTTTGAATTTTTAATAGTTGGATTTATTCTTTCTAAATCTGCCTTTGTTTTTCTTAGATTACCTAATGCAAATTCACTTTTTTCAATCTCCAAATGTGTCATAGCTCTTGAAGTTTCATGCTTATCTCCAGCACTGCTCTTGCTGTCATCTATCAAAGACTCTTTTGTTATATTTATGTTTTGTATGGCAACTAAAATTTCACTGTTAATAACTGAAAAACATTTTTCTAAAACATACTTTTTAAAATCTTCATCCATCAAAATCTAACCTATTTGCAATGATTTTAATATTTTTTCACCAAGAATTTTACCCATTTTTTCAAAAGATTCTTTGCTCCATCCCGCAATATGAGGAGAAAAGAGAATGTTTTCTTTTTTGAACATTTCCTTTAAAACTTCTGGAGCATTTTCTATATTTTCAAATGAAGTAGATTCAAATTCAAGCACATCTAAGCATGCACCTAAAACTTTGTTTTGATTTATTGCCTGAAGCAAATTTGAGCAGTTTAATACCTTGCCTCTACTGGTATTTATAATGTAAATTGGTTTTGAAAAATTAGATAAAAATTTATCATTTACATAATAATGATTATCTGTTGAATAGTTAATATGCAAACTTACTACATCTGCTTCTTCATATATTCTATCAATTGTTACTTCTTTGGCCTCACTATTCTTTTCCAAGAAATCAGTCTTGTAGATATCGTTCACTAATATTTTTACATCAAACCCTTGCAATTTTTTTACAAAACTTTTACCCATATTTCCATACCCAATTACACCCACTGTTTTTCCGCTAAGTTCTATCCCTCTGTTTGCCTCTCTGTGCCATAATCCTTTCCTAACTTCTTTATCGGCTCTGTTTAAATGATTAAATAAAGAAAGTAACATTCCAATTGCATGTTCGCCAACAGCATCCATATTTCCTTCGGGAGCATGCAAACATGTGGTTCCATTTTTTTTTGCAAACTCCAGGTCTATATTTTCCATGCCAGCTCCAAATCTTGCTATAACCTTTAGTTCTTTTAGTGCCGAAATTATTTCTTGGTCTATTTTAAATCTGCTTCTAATTACAATTCCTTGCACATTGTTATAGTTAGAAATTAGTTCTTGTTTTGAACAATTGTAATCGTGAATACAAATAATATTTTTTTGTTTTAGAATAGTCTCTAAAATAGGATGTACTGAATCGAGAAATAAAATGGTAAAGGGTGTGTTCAACTTTGTTTATCTGAATCTCGAGGACAGCAATGCAATGTCGTCAATAAATCCTTTTCCTCCTCTAAAAATATTTAAGTCATCTATCAAAGCATTATTTAATTCTTTGGAAGATTTGTCAAAATTTTGCATCACCACACGTTTCAAATTTTCAAAATCATATTCTTCCTCGTCTTCATTGCTTTGCTCAATTAAACCGTCAGTAAAGCAAGTAAGTATACTACCAGGAACAATATAGGTGATCCCTTCTTTCATTTTTGGAATTTCGGGCAACATACCTAAGCCAATGCAACCTGTAGTAAGTAGTAAGGATGTGCTTTCTGTAAATAAAATTGGAGGATTATGACCTGCGTTAATGTAATTTAATACCCTTGTTACTATGTTGTATTTAGCTACAAATAGTGTTATAAATTTCTCGCCTTTTGCATTTTGAGATACAATATTATTTAGCTCAAAAATAATTTCTGGCAATGAAGATTGATATCGGAAGAGTGCTCTTAAATTTGCTTGAAAGTTTGCCATTAGCAAAGCAGCAGAAACTCCTTTTCCTGAAACGTCGGCCATACAAAACGCAACTTCATTGTCGTTTAACCTTATAAAATCATAGTAATCTCCACCAACCTGCAAATGTGGTTGATAATATGCCGCCACGTCTAAAAATCTATCGTTGGGCAATACAGAAGGGAACAGCAAAGACTGCATTTTAGATGCCAGCTCCAATTCCTTGTTTGCTGCAATTTGACGAAAATACTCTTTAGATAATTTTTTATTTTCGATTGCTACCACAATAACATTTGTAAGCGTTTGAATAAACGGCAAATGTTTTATTGTAGGGCTAATTTCTAGTTTCTCCTCGTCTAAATCTCCAATTAATAAATAGGATAATGGTTGTGATTTATGAAAAACAGGAATTACTAAGTCAAATGAGTTTTTTAGAGAAGAGGAAACAACACTAATATCTGTAATTTCGTTTACTTTAGCTAAATCATTTTCAACATCTAATTCATCATCGCCAATCTGAACTCCGTAACGCAAAGCACACAACCACCTATTATCAAAAACATACAATGCCAAACGACCAATTTTGAGCTCGTTTACTAATATGTCTTGATAAATTTGAAAGAGTTTTTCAACAGAAGCATTATTGTTTATGGCCTTTGTAACTTCTAGTAATGCATTTAGTTTAACGGAACTCATTCGCTTACGAAAGGCATCTGTTTTTTTGGGCTGAATAGTTTCAACCGGCACAAATGACTTTGTATCTTTTCTTTGTTTTAACATTGATAAATAAGAAACTGTTTGCTCCACTTTATTAGTGATTGTAAATTTATAACAAAATTATGGTTTTCAACAATTGTTAATATCACTTGAAAATGATTTTATTAAGGTTTTAGTTTTAATAACTTTGAGGCAAAAATTATTTTTATGGATTTTCAAAATACATTAGATTTTGCCAAAGCACTTGATACCAGCGACAAACTGAAGTCTTTTAGAGATGAATTTCTAATTCCATTTAACAATGGCAAACCCTCCATTTACTTTACAGGCAATTCATTAGGTCTACAACCAAAGAAAACTAAAGAAATAATTTTTCAAGAATTAGACGATTGGGCAAAATATGGGGTTGAAGGACATTTTATGGCCAGCAGGCCGTGGGTTTCATACCACGAACTTTTTCCCAGCTTACTTTCACCGATAATTGGAGGCCACTCATCGGAGATTGTTGCAATGAACCAACTTACATCTAATCTACATTTCTTGTTTGTGAGTTTTTATAGACCTACAAAAAGTAGATATAAAATAATAATGGAGGGCAAAGCATTTCCATCAGATCAGTATGCAGTTGAATCTCAAGTAAAATTTCATGGTTTTTTGCCCGATGACGCTATTATTGAGGTTTTCCCTAGAGAAGGAGAAACATGCCTAAGAACAGAAGATATTATTGATGCTATAGAAAAAAATAAAGAAACAATTGCATTGGTTTTTTTTAGTGGAGTAAATTATTACACAGGTCAGGTTTTTGACATGAAAAGCATTGCAAAAAAAACACAAGAAATTAATACTGTTTGTGGTTTTGATTTGGCACATGCAGCAGGAAATGTTGAGCTTCATTTGCACGATTGGGGAGTTGATTTTGCCGCATGGTGTTCTTACAAATATTTAAACAGCGGACCTGGCGGTGTTGGGGGAGCCTTTATACACGAAAAACACTCCAAAGAATTTAGTTTACCCAGATTTACTGGTTGGTGGGGTCACGATAAATCTACAAGGTTTAAGATGGACAAAACTTTTGTTCCAATGCATGGAGCCGAAGGTTGGCAACTAAGCAATGCACCGGTGCTATCCATGGCAGCACACTATGCCTCATTAAAAGTATTTGAAGAAGCTGGTTTTAAAAATTTATTAGAAAAAAGTAAAAACCTCACAGATTATCTTGTTTTTTTGATCAAGGAATTGAATGAATCAGGTAAGATAAATATTATTACTCCTCTTGAATCGCCAGAAAGAGGTTGCCAAATTTCTTTGTTGTTAAAAAATAACGGAAAACAGGTGTACGATGGATTATTTAAAGAAGGTGTTATTGTAGATTGGAGAGAACCAAATGTTATAAGACTTGCGCCGGTTCCACTTTATAACAACTTTGTAGATGTATTTGGGTTTGCAAAAAAACTAGAAAAATTAATCGAAAATATCTAAAAAAAGAGTAGGATAATAAATTAGTAGAATTACTTTATATCTTTGTTGAAGCAAACCAAAAAATACAAATAAATTTTAAATTCTAAGTGAACACTTTCATTTCATTTTATTGTATTAATGATTTATTAAAACAACATTTCTTAAACTTGTATCCTTAAAATAAAATTTTACATGGAAGATTTACCTAAATTTATTGGCGAAGGCCTTACTTACGACGATGTATTGTTAATACCGGCATTTTCAGAAGTTCTTCCAAGAGAAACCGATACAAGCTCTTTCTTTAGCAGTGGAATAAAACTCAAATCTCCTATAGTTTCAGCCGCAATGGATACTGTAACGGAACATCAACTTGCTATTGCCATTGCCCAAGAAGGAGGGATTGGAGTATTACACAAAAACATGAGTATTGAAGAGCAGGCCAATGAAGTTCGTAAAGTAAAGCGTAGCGAAAGTGGAATGATACAAGACCCAGTAACGCTGCACATTGATGCTCTGTTGGGGGATGCCTTACAAATGATGAAAAAAAATAACATTGGTGGAATTCCAGTTGTAGATCAAAACAATAAACTTCAAGGCATTATAACAAACAGAGACATTAGGTTCGAAAAAAACCTGAATAAACCTGTAAAAGAAATAATGACTAAGGAAGTTGTAAGCACCACCAATGGCAAGGACTTAGAGAATGCAGAAAATATGCTTCAAGAGTACAAAATAGAAAAACTACCAATTGTTGACAATGAAAATAAATTAATTGGTTTAATTACCTATAAAGATATAATTAAAGCAAGAATAAGACCCAATGCCTGCAAAGACGATTTAGGCAGACTCAGAGTTGCTGGTGCTGTTGGTGTAACATCAGACACATTGGAACGGGTTGCTGCTCTTGAAAAAGCTGGCGTTGATGCAATTATTATTGATACAGCTCATGGTCATTCATTTGGTGTAATAGAAATGCTTAAAAAAGTTCGAAAAGCTTATCCTAACCTAGAAATTGTTGTAGGTAATATTGCAACTGCTTCTGCAGCAAAAGCATTGGTAGAGGCAGGAGCAAATGCAGTAAAAGTTGGAATTGGACCAGGTTCGATATGCACTACGAGAGTTATTGCAGGTGTTGGGGTGCCTCAACTTACCGCAGTATATGATGTAGCTCAAGGATTAAAAGGAACAAATATTCCAATAATTGCCGACGGAGGGATAAGGTTTACAGGAGATATTGTAAAAGCACTTGCAGCTGGTGCTTCTTGTATTATGGCAGGCTCATTATTTGCAGGAGTTGAAGAATCTCCTGGAGAAACTATAATTTTTGAAGGAAGAAAATTTAAAAGTTACCGCGGTATGGGATCAATAGAAGCCATGCAAAGCGGCTCAAAAGACCGTTACTTTCAGGACGTTGAAGACGATATAAAAAAACTTGTTCCAGAAGGCATTTCCGGGCGAGTGCCATATAAAGGTACGCTCAGTGAAGTAATGTATCAAATGCTTGGTGGTTTAAAGGCAGGAATGGGATATTGTGGAGCAAAAACTATTCAAGATTTGCAAAAAGCACAGTTCATAAAAATAACCTCATCAGGTGTAAAAGAAAATCATCCACACGATGTAATCATTACCAGAGAAGCTCCAAATTACAGCAGATAGCAACTTATGTTTCCAAAAAAAATCATAGAATTATTACAAATTCAATATCCAATTATTCAAGCGGGAATGATTTGGTGCAGTGGATGGGAATTAGCCTCGGCTGTAAGCAATGCGGGAGGCTTGGGTGTAATTGGTTCTGGTTCTATGTATCCCAATGTATTAAGAGAACATATAAAAAAATGCAAAGCCAACACATCCAAACCATTTGCTGTAAATGTTCCTCTCTTATACCCTGATATCGATTCTCACATTCAAACAATCATCGAAGAAAAAGTTCCCATTGTAATAACCTCAGCTGGCAATCCAAAAGCTTATACTCAATTATTAAAAGAGAATGGCTGTAAGGTTATTCATGTTGTTTCTAACGTAAAGTTTGCCATCAAATGTCAAGAAGCTGGAGTGGATGCTATTGTTGCCGAAGGGTTTGAAGCCGGGGGCCACAATGGCAGAGAAGAAACAACTACACTTTGTTTGATTCCCTTGATAAAAAAACACATAAATATTCCATTAATTGCTGCTGGAGGAATTGCTACTGGTAGGGCTATGCTGTCTATGTTTGCATTGGGAGCAGACGCTGTTCAAATTGGAAGTAGATTTGTTGCCTCAACTGAATCTAGTGCACACCAAAATTTTAAAAATAGTGTTGTTGATGCAAAAGAAGGAGACACAGTTCTTACCTTAAAAGAAATTACACCAGTAAGACTCATAAAAAATAAATTTTACAACGACTTAGAAGCAACATACAATCGTTCTGCTTCAAAACAGGAACTTATTGAGCTGTTAGGCAAAGGGCGAGCAAAAAAAGGAATGTTTGAAGGCAATTTAGATGAAGGAGAACTAGAAATAGGTCAGGTTTCATCTAACATAGATAACATTTTACCTGCTTCTCAAATTATTGAAGAATTAATTGATGAATACTCAAGTTGTTTAATGGAAATTAAACAATGGTAAAAAAACTTTTTTCTTTTTTTGGAATGCTTATTTCCAGTAAAATTTTTCAGATTGTGTTTTTGGGATTGTTTGCGAGAGTGATTTTCACACTTTTTTTTGCTAAAGCATACTATGGAACCGATAACATATATTACAACTACGATAGCGGTGCATGGGCATTGTGTTTTCAAAATCTCTACTATTATGGTCAATTTTCAATAGACATCACTCATCCCTTAGGCTACTTTGTAAGAATGCCTGGTTATTCTTTTTTTCTTGGCGTATTCTATCTTTTGTGCAACAAAGATTGGATTACTACTTTTTTTGTAGCAGGTTGGTTTCAAATTGCAATGGATACTTTTAATATCTATTTGGTTTATCGTATTACTTATCTCTTATCAAAAAAAGAAAAAGCGGGATTAATTACTGCATTTATTTATGCATTTTATCCTTTTATCATTGTTTGGAATCCTCTGTGTTATTCCGAGGTTCCAGCAGTTACTTTTTTGCTATTGAGTTTGTTTATGATGCTAAAAAGAGAGACAAAATATTATTCATTTTTATCTTTATCTTCTGTTTCACTTGGTATTTTATTTCGTCCGCAACTTTTTTTAGTTCTACCGTTTATTATCATCTATATTATATGGCCATATTTAAGAAATACAAGAGCCTTAAGTATTCTCTTTGTGCAAATGCTATTAGGATTTTGTATTTTTTATATGCCATGGCCGATTAGAAACTATATTAATCATAATAAAATATTGCTTACTCATGATCTTAGAGGTTTTGCCAATTGGGATAAGGATGTTATGTCGTTTACTTATTTTATTTATTCTGTTCAGGCAGAATGGGAACCTCAGTTTAGTCAAATAATAAAAAATCAAAAAGTTGACTTCCCAAAAGGTGTTAAGTTTTCTGAGTCTGATAGCATTTTGCTTTCACGTGCTTTTTACTTAAGTAAAAATTGTGGAAAAGGATTCAGCATGTGGCGTGGATATTGGAAAACTCCTATTGAAGGCATAGCTTGTAATGATAGCATTAGCCAAATATTTACTCACCTTAGAGAAAAGCAGATGAATGAAAATCCCATAAACTTTTGGATAAATTTGCCTTTAAAAAATCTTAAGAAAGCCATATTTAAAGATAAATTATACGACACAAATTCTATGGTTAGAAAAATTGCTTCGAGTCTTTTTTATTATAGAACTTTTTTAATTTTACTTGGACTTTTTTGCACTATTTATCTATTAAAAACAGAAAGCTTCCATTTGTTCTGTACTATGTCTCTGGGTTTTTTTGTTCTCTTGTATATGTCCCTATGTGCAGGGACGGGACCACTGATGAGAAATATTGAAAT
This sequence comes from Bacteroidota bacterium, assembly GCA_037131955.1. Lineage (GTDB taxonomy): Bacteria > Bacteroidota > Bacteroidia > UBA4408 > UBA4408 > CAIMMJ01. The sequence goes on along the minus strand of JBAXQC010000004.1, from coordinate 63,335 downwards.
ACGGTATTTTTTGCCCGCAGATATACTATTATTGATTCCTGTTGGAATATTTTTTGGAGAAAGATTTTTCCTGACTAAAAAATAATAAAAAGTTTTACTTCTGAACAGTAAAGTAAGAGGAATTAGGATTTTACTGTTTTTTCAGGAGATGCTATTTTCCCATAAGCAGGACACCTTTCGTGAGTTTTACATGAAGTAATTATCATTGAAGTAAATACTGCTAAGGCTATGATTGCAAAATATTTTCTATAGTTCATATTAGTTCCTGATCAATTTTTTATATGAATCATTACTACAAAAGTAATAATTATGTTTAACAAACAAAACTAGTATACAAATAATTTTATTTCATCGAAAAAAAACCCTTACTGGATTATGTAAGGGTTTTTTTAAAGTATAAAATTAATGTTCTTCCTCGTCGTGAGTTAATGGCACGGTTTGAGGAACAAAGTCATTCTCTTTACCAGGCTTACTATAATCGTAAGGCCATCTGTGCACCTCAGGCAAAGCACCGGGCCAATTGCCGTGTAAATGTTCTACAGGTGCAGTCCATTCTAGTGTATTTGAATTCCAAGGATTTTGACTTGCTATTTTTCCTTTAAATATACTGTAGAAAAAGTTAAACAAGAAAATACCTTGAGCCAATGCAGCCATTATTGCAAAACTAGTAATTACTATATTGATATTTTGTAAACTTTCGAACATTGGAAAATTTTCGTAAGTAAAGTATCTTCTTGGTGCACCAGCTAAACCAACAAAATGCATCGGAAAAAATACCCCATAAACACCAATAAAAGTTAACCAAAAGTGAACGTAACCTAATTTATTATTCATCATTCTTCCATACATTCTAGGAAACCAATGATAAACACCACAAAACATCCCAAATATCGCCGATGCACCCATTACTATATGAAAGTGAGCTACAACAAAATATGTATCGTGAACATTTATATCAAGAGCAGAATCTGCTAAGATAATACCGGTTATACCACCTGTAACAAAAGTTGAAACCAATCCAACGGCAAACAACATTGCTGGAGAAAAAATTGAATTACTTTTCCACAGTGTAGTAATGTAGTTAAATGCTTTTACAGCTGATGGTATGGCTATGAGGAGAGTTGTAAAAACAAAAACGGACCCAAGAAATGGGTTCATTCCTGTAATAAACATGTGATGTCCCCATACTATAAATGATAAAAAACCAATGGCTAAAATAGAGCCAATCATTGCTCTATAGCCAAATATTGGTTTTCTACTCATTGTAGAAATTACTTCCGATGTGATACCCAATGCAGGTAAAAGAACAATGTAAACTTCTGGATGGCCTAAAAACCAAAATAAATGCTGAAAAAGAATAGGACTACCGCCTGTTTGTTCTAAAGCCTGACCACTGATAAAAATATCTGATAAATAAAAACTTGTTCCAAAGCTTCTGTCAAAAATCAGCAATAAAACCGCTCCAAACAAAACAGGGAAAGATAAAACACCCAATATTGCTGTAACCAAAAATGCCCAAATAGTTAAAGGCATTCTAGTCATTGTCATACCTTTTGTTCTTAGATTAACAACAGTTACAATGTAATTTAATGATCCCAACAAAGAACCTACAATAAACAAAGACATAGAAACTAACCAAAGAGTCATTCCCAAACCTGAACCAGGAATTGCTTCTGGAAGTGCTGAAAGAGGAGGATAAATTGTCCAGCCAGCAGATGCAGGGCCACTTTCTACGAACAAAGAATAAACCATGATTACACTTGCAATGGCAAAAAACCAGTAAGAAAGCATGTTTAAAAAGCCTGATGCCATGTCTCTTGCACCCAACTGCAAAGGAATTAGCAAGTTTGAAAATGTTCCACTTAATCCGCCAGTTAAAACAAAAAACACCATTATTGTTCCGTGTATGGTAACCAAGGCTAAGTACATATCTGGAGTCATTACTCCACCCGGAGCCCATTTTCCCAAAAAATACTCTAAAATCGGGAAACTTTTTCCTGGCCATGCCAGTTGAAGTCTAAAGAAAATAGACATCATCATTGCTAGAACAGCCATAAAAATTGCAGTAATTAAAAACTGCTTTGAAATCATTTTATGATCTGTGCTAAAAACATACTTACTCCAAAATGATTGTTCATGGTCATGTTGAGCATGAGCTGCATCATGATGTGTGTCATGATGAGAATCGTGGTGGTCGTGTGATAAAGAAGCGTGAGTATCCATATATTGTTTTTTAATTTAATGCCACTATATTTTTTGTTGAATCTGGGGCAACACTTGCTGCAGGAGTTTCTTCTTTTGCACCAAATGATTTTTGTTTTGCAAGCCAAGCATTGTAATCAGACTCAGACTCTACAATGATGTTCATTTGCATATTAAAGTGAGATGCTCCACATATTTTGTTGCATAAAAGAACGTAATCAAAATCCTGTTTGTTAAGTTTTTTTCTCATTTCGGCGGTTGTAATTATTGGCTTAAAATGAAAATAAGTCTCCATTCCTGGCACACAATTCATTTGAGCTCTAAAATGAGGCATAAATGCACTGTGTATTACATCGCGTGAACGGAATACAAAATTTACTTCCTTTCCAACTGGAATATGAAACTCACCTTTTGTAATAATATCATCCATTGATGCATTGTCCTTTTCATCTAAAGCTAAAGGATTTACATCGGTAATTAATTTATAATTTGTTTTACCAAGTTGTCCATCCAATCCCGGATATCTTGCTGTCCAATCGAACTGCTTTGCATACAATTCTATGGTTAGTGCATCCTTAGAAGCAGGCGTTGTTATATGATTCCAAGTTCTTAGACCATAAATAATAATAACACTAAGAACAATTGCTGGAATAATTGTCCATATCATTTCAAGCTTAGTGCTGTGTGCAAAGAAAGTTGCTTTATTTCCTTTTTTATGGTAATACTTAGCAGCAAATAAAAATAATACCGCATTTGTTAGCACAAAAACTGCAATAACAATGTACATGTTAAAATCCCATAAAGTATCTATTTCATTTCCATGTTCAGAAGCAGATTCCGGGAGAATTACATGCTTATACTCCGCAATTTGCCAAATAAAGAAACCAATAATAAAAATTAAAAAAGCAAACATTAATTTTGCATTTATCCAATTATCTTTTTCGGTAACTTGCTCTTCTTGTGCTCCTTTAAGAACAGAAGTTTGCTGCATTATGGTGGACAAATAGTAAAATGCAGTTATTGCTAATGTGGCTACAATTATAATTAGTAATGTCATATTGATTCTTCTAAAACAAGTTTAAATTCTTTTGGTTCTTAAAATTTAATATTTTTTTTGTTAAATATGATGGTGAATTGATTCTATCATCATTGGGTGATTTTTTGCAACAACATTTGCTTTGGAAAGTGCTGTGAATGTTGTGTACAAAAAGAGCCCTGCAAAAAAGCAAGTTGTTCCAATTTCAATAATTCCAAACCCAGCCTCCTCGCCAATTGTTCCTGGCATTACCATCAGGTATACATCTAACCAATGGCCGATGAGCATAATGCATCCAATAAATGCAAGTAAGCCCGCTTTTCTCTTAGCATCTCTTGTCATTAAAATAATAAAAGGAGATAAAAAGTTTATTCCAAGATTTGCTAAAAAAACTGGTTTAAAGTATCCTTGTCTTGGTATGTAGTATGCAACTTCTTCTGGCAAATTAGCATACCATATTAGCATGAACTGTGCAAACCATAAGTATGTCCAGAAAATACTGAAAGCAAACATAAATTTACCTAAATCGTGAATATGATTTTCGTTTACGTTAGGTAAATAACCTTTACCTTTTAGGTATAATGTAAACATTGTAATAACAGTAAGGCTGCTCACAAACATTCCAGCAAATGTGTACCAACCAAATAGGGTAGAAAACCAGTGTGCGTCTATACTCATTAATAAATCCCATGCACTTGTTGAGGACGACACTGCAAATAATACTAAAAATACAGCAGACATGCCTCTCATTTTAAAATACTGAGAATTGCCACCTATTTCATCTTCTTTTAGTGATTCTTTTCTAATCATTAGAGCAAATCCACTCCAAATTGCAGCATAAAGTACTAATCTAATTGTATAAAAAACTATATTTAAATAACCACTCTTGCCTTCTAATATTGAGTCAAAGTGCTCATGTCCTTTTTCATAGTTTTCATGGTGAGTCCAATCGTAAATGTGGTGATGACCAACAAGAAATATAAGAATCATAAAAACCGTTGCAAAAGGTAAATAGGTACCCATAGCCATTAATATTCTTTTAACTTGAGCACTCCATCCTACTTCTGCAACATATTGCACAGCTAGAAAAAATACGGCTCCAAGTGCAATTGCCATTAAGTAAAAGTTACTCAACAACAAATTCGCCCATGCTCTTTCTGTATGTCCAGAGGCAAATCCATAAATGATGGAAAGTAATCCAACTGCAATTAAAACAATTGCTGATGTTTTATTTTTTTGAGTTATTTCGTAAGGTTTAGTTGTCATATCTGTCATAACTTATTGCAAACACTAGGATTTTTTACTTGCTGAATTCTTATTTACGTCTGCATTTTCTGCTGTTTTAGCTTCACTTGCAGGTTTCTTTTGATCAATTAGATTTTGAACCCAATGAACTGTTTTCCATCTTTCGGTTTTGGTTAACTGTGAAGCATGCGAGCCCATTAATCCTTTTCCGTAGGTAAGTGTATGAAACATTTTTCCTTGCGTTAAACCTTCTTTTGCCCAATATGCTCCTGGATTGGGGAATTTACCATTAACCACTATTGAGCCGTTTCCATCTCCAGCCTCACCGTGACATTGAGTACAAAATTTTGTATAAATTTCTTTCCCTTGGGCCAAAGTAATTGAATCTTTCTGTAGTGGGTTTTTTAGATTTGTACCCGCCAATTCATACTCCTCCAACTTATATGGATATATAAATTGATCAATACTCATTGTTGAATTTGGCATTGAGCCTTGAGATATTGTTCCTGCAACTGGTTTTCTTGCTTGTAAACTATCTTTGAAAAGAGGGTTTAGTTCGTAAGGTTTTAATGCCTCGGAGTAGTACATGTCTGGCATAAACTCAATTCCCGGACTATTAGCATGTCTTTTTTGACAAGAGCTTAAAATAGCAAGGGAACTTAAAAGTAACAAACTACTAAATTTTATTTTTCTTGTTATCATGATTCTCTCTTTTGCAATTATTTTCCGTATTCTTTAACTTCTTCGGCTCCAAACTCTCTTAGTAATGCACTTGCACTTTGCTCAGAAGCGGCATCAGTAACTTCAACCTTCATAATTATTTTATCGTCTGTCATTCTCACGTCAGGTGTGTAAGCAGTAACTCCTGGCAATAATTTACTTCTTAAATAAAAAGTAATTACCATTCCGTGAGCGGCACAAAAAATTGTTGATTCAAAAATTACAGGTATAAACGCTGGCACATTTTGATAGAAATACCAATTTGGTTTACCACCAATATCCATTGGCCAATCGCTGATCATCATGTACCATGTCATTAGTATTGCTAAACCAAATCCAGTCATTCCGTATAAAAAAGAACAAATTGAAATTCTTGTTCTAGCTAATCCTAGTGCATGGTCCATTCCATGAATTGGAAAAGGACTAATCACATCTTTTATTACTACACCTTTTGCTCTTAAAGGAGCAATGCTGTGCATTACTTTTTCTTCGTCGCTAAATATTCCGAAAATAAACTTTGACATATCTTAGTTATTATCTTATTAAATTAATGATGATTTTCGTTTTTTCTCATTTCTCTATGAGTTTGCAGAGAAGAAGAACGAACAATAGTTTTTAATTCACTCATTGCAATTACCGGAAAGAATTTAGTGAATAATAGAAAGAGTGTAAAGAACAATCCAATGGATCCTAGATATATTCCAGCTTCTACCCAAGTTGGATGATACATACTCCATTGAGCTGGAATATATGCTCTATGCAGAGAAGTTACAATAATTACGAAACGTTCGAACCACATACCAATGTTTACAACAATGGACATAAAAAATGTAAAAGTAATATTGGTTCTTAGTTTAGAACTCCAAAATAACTGAGGCGATATAACATTACAAGACATCATAGCCCAATATGCCCACCAATAAGGTCCTGTGGCACGATTGATGAATGCATAAGATTCATACTCTACTCCACTGTACCAAGCAATAAAAAACTCAGTTATGTATGCTATACCTACAATTGAACCTGTAATCATAATTATTCGGTTCATCATATCTATGTGTAAGGTGGTTATGTAGGCTTCTAGTTTCATTACTTTTCTTGTAATAATTAAAAGCGTTTGAACCATAGCAAATCCTGAGAAAATTGCACCAGCCACAAAATAAGGAGGGAAGATGGTTGTGTGCCAACCCGGAACGATAGAAGTAGCAAAGTCCATGGATACGATAGTGTGAACCGAAAGAACCAATGGAGTGCTCATTCCAGCAAGAACTAACGAAACTTCTTCAAAACGTTGCCAGTTTTTTGCAGTTCCTACCCATCCAAAACTTAATAAACCGTACCAAAACTTGCGTTGAGGCGTTTTTGCTCTGTCTCTAATTGCAGCAAAATCTGGAATTAAACCTGTATACCAAAATACCAATGAAACAGTAAAGTAAGTTGATACTGCAAATGTATCCCAAACCAAAGGTGAGTTAAAGTTTACCCATAGAGATCCAAACTGATTGGGAAGTGGCAATAACCAATAAGGAAGCCAAGGACGACCAATGTGTGTTAATAGAAAGGATGCTGCACAAATTACAGCAAAAATTGTCATTGCCTCAGAAGCTCTGTTGATAGAAAGTCTCCATTTTTGACGGAACAATAACAATACCGCAGAAATAAGTGTGCCTGCATGGCCAATACCAACCCACCAAACGAAATTGGTAATGTCCCAACCCCAATCTACCACGTTGTTTAGGCCCCATGCACCTAGTCCAATTCCAACTGTGTAGCTAACACAAACTACCCACCATAAAAGGCAAGTAGCCGAAAGTATAAAGGCAAACCACCAGGCTTTGGTTGGCTTAGACTCAATAGGTCTGCATATATCCTCGGTAATATCGTGTATTGTTTTATTACCTAAAATTAATGGTTCTCTGATAAGTGCTTCGTGCTGCATATTATTGTTTAATACTGTTCTAAATTTCTATTTATTAAGCTTCTGATTTTCCTGCTTCTTTGTTTCTAACTTTTGTTAGATAAAACACACTTGGTTGAACATCTAATTCTTCTAGCATGTAATAAGTTCTTTCGTTTTTCTTGTTCTGAGCAACCATGCTTGCAGTGTCATTAACGTCACCAAAAGTTATGGCATTGGTAGGGCAACCTTGTGCACAAGCCATTTCAATTTCGCCGTCTTTAATTCTTCTACCGTCTTTTTTAGCATTTAATTTGCCCTCTTGTATTCTTTGAACACACATAGAACATTTTTCCATTACCCCTCTTGAACGAACTGTTACATCTGGGTTTAACACCATTTTTTGTAATTCGCTGTTTTGGTTGTAGTCAAATTTTGCGTTGTTGTGGTACCTGAACCAATTAAAACGTCTTACTTTATATGGACAGTTGTTTGCACAATACTTTGTACCAACACAGCGATTGTAAGTCATTTGATTTAGGCCTTCACTGCTATGAGTTGTAGCCAATACCGGGCAAACGGTTTCGCACGGAGCATGGTTGCAATGCATACACATTACCGGCTGGAAAACTACTTCAGGATTTTCTGAAGGCAATTCCATTTTGCCATACATATCTATTTTTCCAATTTTACCTTCAGAATTTTCTTTGGTGGTATCACTGGAGTAATATCTGTCTATTCTTATCCAGTGCATTTCTCTGGATTTTCTTACTTCATCCTTGCCAACTACAGGAACATTGTTTTCTGCCTGACAACTAATAATACAAGCGCCACAACCAATACAAGCATTTAGGTCGATAGACATGTTCCAAAAGTGGCCCGGACGTTCAAAACCAGGATGTTCTTTTGTTGACCACAAACTTAATTCTTCTGCTGTTTTTCCAACATGCTTGCCGTTTTCTTTTACTTTAAAAGTTTCTGGTTCATTGCCGGCCTTTCTGTCTTTCTTGTATTCAGACAATGTTGTTTCCTTTACCATATTTCTTCCCATTAGGGTATGGTGAGTTTGAGTGGAAGCCAACATGTAAGTTTCTGATGATTTTTTTATTTCTGCTTTAGCAAAATAGTTCAGTGTACCATTTGCCAAGCCAAGTGCAGCAAATACATTTGCGCCACCTAATATTTCTGGATTTTCAATAATCTTTCCACCTTTAGTTCTTCCATAACCTATCGCAATTCCTATTGTTCCATTTGGTTGCCCCGGTTGTGGGTATACAGGAAGTTTAAAAGTAATTCCGTTTATTGTAATATCTGCAACATCACTTTTTACTTCCATTTCTCTTTCTGTAGTAAAACCCATCTCCTTCATTTGTGCTGGAGACATAGTAATGTAGTTGTCCCAAACAACTTTTGTAATAGGATCTGGTAGTTCTTGCAACCAAGGATTATTGGCTTGTGAGCCGTTTCCTAATGCTATGCTTTCGTAGAAAGTAACTTCAAAGTTGCCATTTCCTGAGAGTCCCTTAGAAGCTTCTGCCGCTGCGGTGCTCATGTCTCCATTGAGCTTAAAGTCTGTAGGTGTTTGTGAACCTAATATTCTAATTCCATCATGCAAACTTTGCATCCACCAATTTTCAAAGAATGTATCTTCTGATTGCTGAGTGAATATAGTATTTTGCCAATTAGATTTTACAAATTCTTGATAGCTAGTTTCTATGCCAGACCATTTTAATAAACTTTCTTGATATGCTCTGGTCTCAAAGAGCGGATAAATGGTAGGCTGAGTAAGTGCATAGTATCCCGGTTTTGGCTGTTCATCTCCCCAAGCCTCTAAATAGTGATGAGTAGGGCAAACGTATTGGCAAGCACTTGATGTTTCGTCAGGTCTATCAGCAAAAGAAACGGACAATTGAACTTTCTTAATGGCATCAGCGAAACCTAATGAACTTGGTAGTGAATAAATTGGATTTGAGTTGGCAACAAACAAAGCAGCCACTTTTCCTGCTTTCATCTCTGCAACTAGCTCAGTAACTTTTGCATCATTGCCTTGTTTAGTATTTGAGAAATTATTTAGATCTATTGTGGTACCATAGCTCAAAAGCATAGAATTAATGCCATTTACCAACATTTGAACATTACTTTCATTAGAGCCACAAACTACTAATGATTTTCCTTTTGAAGCTACTAAATCTTTTGCTGCTTTTGCAATGGCGGCGTCGTACACCGTTGCTTTTCCGTTTACGCTTGAACCACCTGTATTCTTTGCAACAGCATTGTATAATGAAACAACCACTGAACCAATTTCAGAAGGTTTGATACCTGTTCTGTAATCAGCATTAGAACCGGTTAATGAAAGAGTAGTCTCAAACTGGTGATGACAACTCATTTTAGGATTTTCTGGAGAAACTTTTCTAGTTTTTCCGTATTGAACAGCATATTCTATTGGAGATAACCATCCGCTTAAAAAATCTGCACCTATAGAAACAATGCAATCGGCCATGTCAAAATGATACGTTGGCACAACGGCTTTACCAAAATTGGCTTCATTAGCTTTTATAATTCCTGATGCAGAAATTGCATCGTAGGAAATATGCTGAACATTTGTATATTTTTTTACAAATTCACCTACTGCATTTATGGTAGATGGAGAAGTTATTGAGCTAGTTAATATTCTAATTGCACCTCCAGAAGATGCAATGCCAGCTAATTTAGTAGATATGTCTTTGTCTACTTCTGTCCAAGAGGAAGAAGTGCCATTTTTTTGTGGTTTGGTATATCTAACTTCGTCGTATAGAGATAGAACAGAAGCTTGCACTCTGGCGTTTGTTGAACCAAAGGTAATCTTTGAAAGTTTATTCCCTTCCACCTTAATTGGTCTTCCTTCACGAGTTTTTACTAAAACTTCGCAATAATCGTGGCCATCAAAAAAAGAAGAAGCATACCAATTGGATAATCCTACTGTAATTTCTTCGGGCTTGATAACGTAAGGAACAACTTTTCTTACCGGAGTTTCGCATGCAGCCAAAGCAGCGGCTGTAACAGAAAATCCAAGAAACTTTAAGAAATCACGACGAGGCGTAGAATTTTCGCTTACGGAACTTCCTGATAGGAAGTCCTCCATTGGAATGGGTTCGGCAAATTCGTTGGTTGATTTTTTTATCAGCTCAGGTGAATCGTTTAAATCTTCCAGGCTCTTCCAGTATTTTTTTGTACTCATAGTAATTACTTCGAAACTTTTATGATGATTGTTTACCCAATAATTTTTTTTAATAATGACATTTTGCACATTCTAATCCACCCATTTTTGCCACTGTTATTGGCTCTCCTTTGTACTTTTCTTTAAGTTTTGCATGCAATTCGTTGTAGTATGCATTGCCTTCCATTTTTACTTCGGTTTTTCTATGACAATCTATACACCATCCCATTGTAAGTAGTGAATTTTGATAAACAGTATCCATTTTTGCAATTTCGCCATGACATTCTGTGCACTCAATTTTACCCACTTTTACGTGTTGTGAGTGATTGAAATAAACATGATCCGGAAGATTGTGAACCCTTACCCATTTAATTGGTTTTTGGTTCTCGCCATAGGTTTGTTTTTCTGGATTATAGTCTAATGCAGCATATATTTTAGCAATTTCTTTTGTGCCACTAATTGTTCCTTCTTGAATGTATTTGTGGCAATTCATACAAACGTTTGCAGAAGGAACGTTGGCAACCTTTGATTTTTCTACACCCGAATGGCAATATTGGCAATTAACACCATTTTGCCCAGCATGAATTTTATGTGAAAACCAAATTGGCTGCTCAGGCATGTATCCTTGATAAACTCCAATTCCCATCATTCCATCCCATGCAGCCCTTGAACCAACACCTGCAAGAACTAAGAATATTACTGCAACCCATTTTTTGTGAGTTCTCATCCAGTACCAAAGTGCAGATAAATTATATTTTCCTTCGTAAGGATGAGGTTCCGGCTCTGACTGACCATCTTTTTGACGAACAAGGGTGGCTAAGTTTTTTGAAACGCCTTTTAAAACAACAATTAATATAACAAAGAGTATTGCTAATCCATAAAGAAAAGTATTGGCATCGTATGAAGTTCCAACTGGCTCAGTTGTTTGAGCAGTAGCAACAGGAGCTGCACCGCCTTTTGGTGCTGGCGGATTTTTAATGTATGCCAAAACATCTTTTACCTGTGCATCGGTCAATGCTTGAGAAGGCATTACAGATTTGTTGTATTCGTTAAAAATTTTAACTGCGTAAGAATCGCCTGCTTTGATTACTGCTGACGAGTTTTTTATCCATTTAATTAGCCATTCTTCGGCAGGTTGAGGCACTCTATCAGCCACACCAGCAAGTGCTGGCCCAACAACTTTTTTGTTGAGAGCGTGACATGAGGTACAATTTTGCTTAAAGAGTTTTTCACCATTTTCTTCTGGGCTTTGAGCTTTGGTGTAGGAAGAAGTTCCTAAAAACAACAAAATCGCAACAATTAGCGAAGCGACTTTTGACACTAAAATATTTTCGTAACGAATTGACATATAAAAACTTAGGTTAGTTTTTGACAGTTTTTTGACAGTTTTGTGAGGACAAATTTAGTAGAACAAACGTTTCATAGGAGACAGAATAACAAATAAATTGCAAGAAAAATTTAATTTAAAATGATTCTAAATAAGACCATCTGTTTCTTTGTTTATTTCATGTTGATAATTAAGCTTTTGCATATTAACGTTAGAAATTTTAAATGGTGAATTACCTAAACATCCAAAAAAAATAGATTAATTATATCGACGGTGTTAAACTTAAAAACACCATTGGTGAAAGTGGCGATCAAAAACAAATTTTACTAAAAAAATAATTGTTTTGCTATGTGTTTTTTTAGACTATTTTTTTCTGTGGGGTCTCACTAGTATTTGGGCTGATAAATAATTTTTCAAAAATATCCACTGTTGAAGATTCCTCAACATTAAGTTTAATTTTTTCTAGTGGAGTAAGTTGTTTTAATGTTTTTTATTTTCTTTTTTTACTTGTATTAAAATACTTTTATTTCATCAACCAGCAATTGATGGTCACATACCAAAACTAAATTAATAACAGATGTTTCTTGCTTTTATTTACTGTAACTGTTCTCTATTCTTTCCACAAATAAGGAAACAAAACTAAGCTCAATAAATTAACCACAAAAAAAAGTAAAATTAATACCGTGATAAGCGGATAACTGATGCTTCTGTCTAGTCCGTCTACAGCATTTTTAGAGAACTTTATTAGTACAATTAAGAAAGGAATTAGCAATGGAAAACTAAGTATTGCCATTAAACTAAAGTTAGACGATGCCTTTGAAGCAATTGCCGAGACCATTGTTAATATAGAGGAAAAACCCAAACTCCCGAGAAGTAAAGCAATAAAAAAAAACGGTTGGTCTTGCACAAGATTTTTAATATAAACAGAGTATAAAATATAAGAAAAAAGCGCCATTAAAAACGTAAGAAAAAAATTGTAAATAGTTTTTCCTAAAATGTAAGCAACTGGATGCACCAATGAATAAATATAAATTTGATACCCTCTAGAATTTTGTAAAAAACTTTTTGCAATAGAATTGATTCCTGTAAAAGTAAAAATAACCCAAAATAAAGCATTCCAAACTGTTACAGCTATAATTGTTTTAAAGGACAAATAACAAATAAAAATTGTTGCAAAAACGTATAGTACAATACCAGCAAGCGATTGAGTGCTTTTTATTTCGCTTCTAAATTCATTAAAAATAACGGACTTGGTTTGCTGTACAATCATTGCTGCATTTTTGAAAAAGAATAAAAAAAATGGCCCTGAAACCAGAGCCAAAGTTTAAAATTACTGTTTATTGAAATTAAAATCTCTCCAATGAAGAAAAGAAAAAGCCTGCTTCAATGGCTGCATTTTCATCGCTATCTGAGCCATGAACTGCATTGGCAGCAATAGATTGAGCATATATTTTTCTTATAGTTCCGTCGGCAGCTTTTGTAGGGTCTGTTGCACCAATTAGTGTTCTAAAATCTGCAACTGCATTTTCCTTTACTAACACTGCCGCCACTATTGGGCCAGATGACATGTAATCTACTAACTCACCATAAAAAGGTCTCTCTTTGTGTACTTCGTAAAATTTACCCGCAGCTTCTTTGCTCAATTGGGTAAACTTCATTGCATGAATTCTAAATCCAGCATCGTTAATCATTTTTAAAATACCTCCAATGTAGTTTTTTTCAACTGCATCGGGTTTAATCATTGTAAAAGTTAAGTTTGACATAATTTTTTTTTGGAGTGCAAATGTAACTTAAATTTTTATTAAAACATTCTAGAAAGGTTAAATCCAAAGAACATGTTTCCTTTAAAGAAATCGTTGGTAGTTTCGGTTATAAAAGCCCTTTCGTTTAAGCCTCTTGTGTTTGAAACGTGGAGCTGAAAAACGTGACCTCCTGTTTCTATATCAACCCCCAAGGACAATGGATTTTGATTGAATTTTTCGGGATAACCATTCATTATTTGCGAATAATCGGCCAACACAGCCAATCGTTTTGTAACCTTGTATCTTCCTCCAAATGAAACAGCGTAAATATCATTGGAATCGTCTTTCTTTTCAATGATGTTTCGGTGAACCAATGTTGGGGTTAATTGCAAAGAAAAGTTTTCATTGAATTTTCTTCCCACAATTACTTGATAATAATATCCCAACCTTGAGGTAAAATAATTTTTTCTTGTGGGGTCGGCAAATCTGATAGTTTTTAGTGTAGACCCAGCAATTAAAACTATTGAAACCGGCGAGCCTCCATTTACTCCCTGCCAAAGCACTCTGTATTTTACAAATCCGTCAATTTCTTTGTTTAAGGTACTGCGCCCTACTCCAATGGTTAGATTTTTTGTAAGACCGTAATCAAACCCCATTCTCATGGAAGCCTGATCTAAGCCAAACAAATCGTATATACCTGGTTTTATGTTTCCAAATCTGTGTAATATTCTAAAGTCTAAAGATTTCTTGGCAATCATTTCCATAGAATGGCAGTTGATTACCCTTGATGATTTAAATGCATTTTTTGCGTACTCTTTTTGTTTGGGAGTTTCTGCATCCAACATACTCATCATATCATCTTGAGCAAAAGCAGATGTGCAAAGTATCACACATAAAAGAGATAGTATTGTAAAAATATTTTTCATATAAATTTTATTGATTTTAATTATTTGGTGCACCAGCAGCGGCCCACTTTTTTATTTTTGCAATTGAACAGTCGTCAATTTTTGCGCCACCCTTTGGCATTGGTGAACCGCTTGTATGGCTAATTACACCATACAATAAACCGCTATTGGCATATTGGCTTGCCTTGGCATAGGTATCTAAAATTATCCCTCCTTGGCCAGAAGGAGAGCTATGGCAACCATTGCAACTCGCAGTTAAAATTGGCAGCACAGATTTTGAGTACGTAACGGTGATGGTATCGCAAGTAATAACCGATGGATACAGTTCTTCTTCGTTATCGTAATAGCATGAACTAAAACTAAGCGCTACAAGGGTTAACAGAGAAAATATAAAATAGTTTTTTTTCATAGAAATAATATTAATTGTTGGGAGCACCTGCATCAATCCATATTTTAACCGCTCTTATTTGACAATCGCTTAGCTTGCTTCCTCCCTTTGGCATTGGGGAAACTCCTCCGGTATGACTTATTGATTCGTAAAGTAAATTTGCTGTTACCTTAGCTTTTACTAATTCATAAGTAGATAAATCTATACTGCCTTGAGGGGAACTTCCACTGTGACAACCTTTGCAATTTACATCAATGATTGTTTTTACTTGTGCAGAATATTTCACGCTTGAGGTGTCGCATGCAGAAGTGCAACCGTTGTTTTTTGCACCTTGACTGATCCATTTTGAAAGCAACGCTTTTTGATCAGCGCTTAATGGAGATGAAGGCGGCATAGACCCTCTATTAATGGATTCCATTATATCTCCGCTGTTTGGTCTTCCTGATTTTATGTCTCCAGATGACATAATGGAATTGTAGCTTGTGAGGTTATAACCTTGTTTCCTTGATGCTGCATCGTGGCAACCAGAAAGGGCGCAGCTAGAAATAAATAAAGGCAATACATCGTTTTGGAAATAAGCTGTATCTGTGTTGCATACAGCGCTATTAGATGGATTTGAATTAGGGTTTACAGGTTCATGCTTGCAAGATGAAATTATAACTACAGAAGCAATAACAGTTAAAATAAGTTTGTTCATTTAATATTTTGAGGTGTAAAAATACAATTATTATGACAAACAAATGACATGTTAGAAAACGAGAAATAAATATAACAAAAAAGCCGTTCAAAATTGAACGGCTTTTCTACTGCTAAATTTTTTTAATTATTTTTTGCGAGACTTAGCTGCACTTGGCTTAACAACAGCTTTTTCTGCTTCGATGATGTTTTCTTCAACCACATTTAAATCTAAATTTTTCTTCATTTCTTTCACCATCTTTTTTAAGTCGTAAATGCTTTTATACAACTCATCGAGGTGAGATTTGAAAGCAAATGGCATTTTTTCCATAGATTTTTCCATAGAAACTTCCATTTCTTTTTTTATGTGAGAAGAAAGAGAAAGAACCTCAGATTTTAAAGCTGAAAATTCATCAGAACCAAAAAGCTCAACAAAAGCTTTGTCTGTAACTGAAACCCACTCATTAAAAAATTGATTAAAGTTTGAAATTTCTTTGTTTTCTGACATGTTCTTGTAAGCATTTTCAACAGCTGTTTCCATACTTTTTTGAGAAGTTTGGTACAACAAGTATTGCAATTGAGTTTGTTTGATAGAATATTTAGAAAAGGTTTCCATCATTTCTACCATCTTTTCGCCCATATTGTTTTGTTCCGGACTCATTAATTTTGCGTAAGGAGCAAAAGTTTTTTCATACATTTCAACCAAAGGATTTGTATGGTTCATAAATTGGTTCCAGTTTGCATTTGAAGGCATTTGTTTGATAAAATTTTGATACGATTCCATCATTTCTTTTGTTGAACCAAATCCTTTTTCGCTCATTTCTGTCATTTGCTTTGCGTAGTTTTGGTAAAATGAAGAAAAATCATTTTTAGGAAACCAAGAACCAAACATTTTTTCTGTAAGCTCCTTGTAAAACTCAGGATTCATCATTTTCTTGAGGTTTTCGGCCGAATGATTTTGATTTTGAAAAGCATTCATTAATGGCATAAATGTTTCAAATAAATTTAAATACACTTTATTTGATTGAAACATGTTTGAAAAAACATCTTTAGAAATATTTCCTTGCATATTCTTGGATAAATTTTCATAAGTACTCATCATAGTTCCGTTCCAATTGTTGTACATAGATTTCCAAGAATCAGTCATTTTAGAAAACTGCTCAGTGCTATCATTTGAGGTAGTATTCCAATTCATTGATTTTTGAATCCATTCCATGTTTTTTTCTGTCATTTCTTGGATTGCTTTTGTTTGTTGTGTGTACCAATTGCCAAAGAAATCTGAGTTTGGAACTTCCTCATTTTGTTGTTGACTTTCAGTGGTGATGTTTTTAAAAATTGAAAGCTGATTTTGCAACCACTCGTTGTATAAATCCGAAGATTTTTCTGCTGCATTTCCATGCATAACGGCTTCTTGCATCTTTCTGGTTGCTTCTACCCAATTGTTCATTGCTTTACTTTGAGTTTCAAAAAGGTTTTCTACCAGGTTCTTTTGCTTGTTCATTTTATTTATTTATTTGGGGTTTAGTTGTTCTGAAATTTTCCGCAAAGGTAGGTTTTTTAGAAATAGAAAACCTAAATGCCTCATTTTTTTGACATTAAGATATTGTTATCCCAAAATTAACTTCAAAGTGTTTATGCGACATATTCCTTATTTTAAAATGAAAATAAACATTCACTATAAAACTATTTAAGGAATAAATTTATTTTTTATCTAAATAAAACTTAGGATATCTTACTAAAATGAACGTTTATTTATAGAAAATAACCAAGGTCCTTTTGTCGTTTTTTAAGTTTCCCGTCCAAAAATCCTTTCTTAAAATATCGCTAAAGCTAGCGTTGGAAAAATAGGCTGTAACTTTTTTATGGTGTGGAAATGATTTTGAAATTTCGGAATAATTCAATTCTTCCCATTCTTCGTAAGCGGAGGTAATAAGATAGTTTACACTGGTATCAGTTTTTAGATCAGAAAGTGTTTTGTATACAAAATCTAGTTTTAGTTTTTCTTGAAGAGAATTTTCAAATGCGGAATTGTCATACTGTTTTTTCTTTTGGTTTAAGGCGGGAACAATAGGAGTGGTAATTAATTGGGGTTGATAGCTGTGCCATTTAAAAAATGTTGAAATAGATTGAAAAAATTCAAATCCACCATAAACAGCTATTTTTTGCGGTTTTTGATGAACCATTTCATCAATTAAATTATCGTAAGCATTTGCTCTTGCCGCAAACTCATTGGAATTGATGTAAATTATTTTTGCATTTCTTAGGGTGATTAACCCAATTAAAAACAAGCTTATTAAAAAAATCTTTTTATAATTTTTTTCAATATAATTGAGCGAAAGGCCCAGTAGAAAAATAAAAATTAATGCAGCTGGTATTAAATACCTTCCTTGAGAAAAGGAAATGATAATTTTATAGTACATTAAAAGTTGAGAAGAAATCCAAGCCACACTGAACAAGCAGAGTATTAAAATTTGATTAAATTTCTTTTTTCTAATTATATCAACTAAAGCAATTAAAACAAATGGCATAAATGGAACAAACCATTTAAAAATCCAAATGAAATTATTCAAAAGCAAATCTGGTAAACTTAATGGTTCTCCATAATCAAAAACTTTATTAGAAGTTTTAATAACAAGGAGTAACAATAAAGTTAAAAATATAAATGCTCCATAAAACAAGTAAAAGGAATTTCTTTCTCTCGTAATCTTTTCCGGCAACAGTAATGGAGTGCTTTCCATTATCAATAGAATGGGAATTAGAGGCAGCAAGATGATAAAACTCTCTTTGCACAAACCTGCAAAAATTCCGCACAAAAAAGAAATGTATAAATCAGTTTTGTTTCTGGAATCTTTGTATTTTAATACAAACAATATTGATATTAATACAAATAACAAGCCTGGCGATTCGCCAGATTGGAGTCGCATAAAAATTTCACCAAATTCGTGACCTGTAAGAAATGTAATAGAGCAAATAAAAGAGATTGTTTTTGAAAAATTTAATTTTTTAGCGATGAGATAAATTACAAGAGCACTTGCTATGCCAAACAGAAAAACAATAACGTGTTGTGCAAACGGACTTGTTCCTGCTAATTTTCCTCTTAAAAATACTATAGAGGAAAGAAGAGGAAAGAATCTACCGTAATCAAAAAAACCTTTTTGAAAGCCAATAAAATCTTGAATAAAATTATCGGAGGAACCAAAAAGTTCGTTAGGTCTATTTACTTTTATTAAGTTGTATTCATCGTCTATGTAGAAAGGAGCATGAAAAGTATTAATTAAAAGGATGGCTAAAAAACAAACTAAAAAAGAAGTTATTATAAGTAGTTCCGTGTTCTTATTTTTCATTGTTGGTCTTATTTAAACAAAAATCAAACTAATTTTAAAAGCAAAAGTGAATTAAATTTTCCAAACTACTGAAGTAAATTTAGAGATTTTTTAATAGTTAAATCACTTTCATTCATTACAAAATAATATCCTTCGTTCTTCCAAATTATTCTGGCAAAAGAGGCCTTTAGTTGTCTTTTAATTATATCTCTAGAGTAGTTTAACTGACTTGAGATTTTCTTAACCTCTTTCTTTTCTGCAAAATCTGATAGTGAATTTAATAATTCATTTGCAACAAAATATTTAGCATTAAAATCTTTAGGTGATAAAAAGGACAAAAATTCACTCTTATGGTTTTCATAATAGTTTAATGCAAATTGGTTTATAGCTCCCGATATATATAGTTCAGTTAAATACGTGCTACGGTTTGTTGTATCTAATCCTACAAAAACATCAGGCATAATTCCACCGCCGCCATAAACAATTTTCCCTTTTGGAGTTTTAAACTTGTCCTTTTCATTGAATTTAATACTGTCGGAATTTAACAGTTCTCCGTGTTTAAATCGGTCCCACTCCTCTTCGGCATATTCTTTTTGGTGACCTAAAACATAAGGCTTTTGAATGCTTCTTCCTGTAGGAGTATAATATCTTGCAATGGTAAGTCTAACCGCCGATCCATCAGGAAAATCTGATTGCTCCTGAACTAAACCTTTTCCAAAGGAACGACGTCCAACAATGGTTGCTCTATCGTTATCTTGAAGTGCTCCAGCCAATATTTCACTTGCAGAAGCAGAGCCTTCATCAATTAAAACAACCAATGGTTCTTTTTCCCAACTGCCACCTGATGTAGAAAATACTTCTTCTTTTGGCCTTGATTTGCCTTTGGTGAAAACAATAAGTTTGTTGGCAGGCAAAAATTCATCGGTTAACTCAGTTGCTATGTTTAATAAACCTCCCGGATTACCACGCAAATCCAATACAAGCTTTTTCATTCCACTTTTCTTTAACTTATCCAAAGCATCCATAAACTCATCGTAGGTAGTTTGAGCAAACCTGCTGATTTTTATGTACCCTACACTATTGTCAACCATATATGAAACATCTACACTATATATTGGAATTTTGCCTCTAGTAATTGTAAATTTTAAAACGTTTTTTGAACCTCTTCTTAAAATTTCAACATTAACTTTTGTACCGCCAATTCCTCTTAGCTTTTTTATTACGTCGTTGTTTGTAATTTTTATTCCTGCTACGTTTTTACCATCTACAGAAATTATTCTATCACCAGAACGTATTCCTAGAGCTTCTGAAGGGCCACCAGACAAAGCAGAAACAACATAAATAGTATCGTCTAAAATATTAAATTCAATTCCTATTCCGTCAAAATTACCCTGTAATGGTTCATTCATTTCTGCTAATTCACTAGCCGGTATGTATGCAGAATGAGGGTCTAAACTGGATAGTAGCGATTCAATAGCAGAATCTACTAATCTTTCATTGTTTATGGTATCTACATACTCTCTTTGAATATAATTGAGCAGTTGAGTAATTTTATCTGATTTGGGAGAAGAGGCTTTACCTTGCTTAGTATTTCCGTAGAATCTTGAAGACAAATAAATGCCAAAAATAATTCCAACTACAAGAATTAAAGAAAACCAAAAGGGCAGAAAAACATTTTTCTTTGTATTATTAGTTTGCGAAGTTTCTTCGATCATTTTTCAATTGTTGAATATTTAAAGGCTTGAGCATCTACTCCAAATTTTTGGAGAAAATCTACTCCTTCGTCGTTTTTTAATCCTTTGAATTCTGCATAAGAATTTAAATAATACACTTTTTTGATTCCAACCGAGTAAATTACCCTAGCACAAGCAATACATGGGGAAAGCGTTACATAAAGCGTTGCATTTTCTAAAGAAATATTGTTTCGGTGTGCATAAAGTATTGCATTTTGTTCGGCATGCAAAGCTAATGAGCAAGAACCTTTACTGTCTCTGGGGCATCCCTCATCGGGCCATTGCTCATCGCAATTGTGAGTGCCTGCTGGCGGACCGTTGTATCCTAATGATACTATCCTTGTGTCTTTTGTTAAAACAGCACCTACTTGTGCTTTCACACAATGAGATCTGACGGAAAGGCTTTCTGCCAATTCCATGTAAATATCATCAAAACTTGGTTTTTTTTTCACTGTACTATTTTATTCTTTTACTACTACTTGCAAGGTGTGCCTGCTTCTCTGTTCTAAAATTTTTTCTTTGTTTTTGAGTACGCTATTTTCTGTTTCTTCGTTAAAATATCTAATTGTAATCAACTGCAATTTTTCGTTGAACAAAACTTTGTAATTATTTTTTAAAAGTGGGATAACCTCCTGAATTTTATTCTCATCATTATTTATGCAAACAGAAAAACTTATTGCGGAGTTTTGCATTAAGTTTATTTTGACATGTTTCTGAGAAAAAACTTTGAAAATTTCACTCAAATTATCTTCAATTATAAAGGAAAAGTCTTTGGGAAAAATACTCATTACCACCTGATTTCTTTTTACAATGTAACTTGGTTTATGTTCGGTGGTGTTGCTGCCGTCAATAAGTGTACCTTCTAAATTAGGGTTTAAAAATGACTTTACTTTTAATGCAATATTTTTGTTTTGAAGTGGTTTTATTGTTTTTGGATGAATTACTGTTGCTCCATAGTAGGCAAGCTCTATCGTATCTTGGTAACTGAGGTGGTTAAGCACAAACGTATTTGAAAAATATTTAGGGTCGGCATTTAAAACTCCTGGAACATCTTTCCAAATTAGTACTTCATTTGCATCTAAACAATATGCTAAAATAGCTGCTGAATAGTCGCTTCCCTCTCTGCCTAGTGTTGTTGTAAAGTTTTCGCTTGTTCCGCCAATGAAACCTTGGGTAAGAATTAATTGATGAGAATTTTTCGTAAAATATTCTTTTGTGCAACTTAAAGTACTGTCCCAATCTACTTTGCCTTCTCTGTATGTATTATCGGTTTTTATTAAATCTCTTGCATCTACCCAATGACAATTAAGGCCGGTATTATTTAAAAATGCCGCAATAATTTTTGTTGAGAGAATTTCACCTAGGCAAACAATTTGGTCGTAGATAAATGAAAAATCCATACTAGGTTCCTCTTCTAAAATCCATTCTAATTCTACAAATACATTGTGAAGTTCTTCAAAGAATTTATCATTGTTTGAGAATAAATTTTTACAAATAGAAAAATGATATTCTTTCAGTAGATTTAGTTGATTACTTGAGTCAACCTTATTGAAATAATTTTTTGCAATTTCCTCAAGAAGATTTGTTGTTTTGCCCATTGCCGAAACAACAACGCAAAGTCTTTCTTGGGATGTGTTTGTATTTAAAATGGTTGCTACATTTTTTACTGATTCGGCATCTTTAACCGAAGCGCCACCAAATTTAAATATTCTCATTCCACAAAATATATATTAATAAAAATTAAAATAATTTTATAAAAAGTTCTGGTGCTAAACCAAGTAAAATTAAAATAATTAACAAAAACGCAATTGTTATTTCGTGGTACTCTTTTACAACAACAATTGGTAAATTTTCTTGCGGTTTAAAGTACATTGCAATTATTACTTTCAAATAATAATATATACCAATTAATGATGCTAAT
This sequence comes from Bacteroidota bacterium, assembly GCA_037131955.1. Lineage (GTDB taxonomy): Bacteria > Bacteroidota > Bacteroidia > UBA4408 > UBA4408 > CAIMMJ01. Next base: position 41,025 of record JBAXQC010000004.1, on the reverse strand, counting down.
ACTGCAAACATTACTAACCAAATTTTACCTTGATGAATAGCAGAAAGAAACAGATAATATTTGCCAAAAAATCCTGCCATTGGAGGTATTCCGGCAAGTGATAACAGGGATATAGTCATTGCGAACGCCAAAAAAGGATTTCTTTTACCCAAACCATTAAATGCTTCAATAGAATCGCTTTCAGTGGAGTTTGCAACATTGTACAAAATACCAAATGAAATTAAACTACCTATGGAATAAGCTAAGGTATAATAAAATATAGAATTACCTGAGGAACTATCGTTGCCAGAAATTAAGTCTATACTTGCAATACCAATAAGCAAATATCCTGCATGAGCAATAGCAGAATAGGCCAACATACGCTTGAGGTTTGTTTGAATAATGGCTCCTATATTGCCAATTAGCAGAGTTGCAACACTCATAGCTATTACCATTTTTATCCACACATCTCCTACTCCTGCAAAGCAAGTATTAAATAATCTGTAGAATGCCGCAAATGCCGCAGTTTTTACAATTGTAGACATAAATGCTGTTACCATAGTTGGTGCTCCTGTATATACATCGGGCGCCCAAAATTGAAAAGGAAAAGCAGAAACTTTAAAAGAAATACCTATTAAAATAAACAAGATTCCTGTATAGAACATCATAGGATAATTTCCACGCTCAGCAACAACATAATCAGCAATTGTGTGCAAATGAAATGCTCCTGTTACTCCATATATCAAAGCAATTCCATACAACAAGAAGCCTGTTGCAAATGCACCCATCAAAAAATATTTTAATGCCGATTCATTTGAATTTAAACTATTTTTTTTGCTTCCAGCCATTATATACAATGGTATAGAAAGAGTTTCTATACCTAAAAACAGCATTACTAAATTACCATAACTCACCATCATCATGGCGCCTACAGATGCAAAAAGTATTAAGGATAGGTGATCGGTTAAATGAGTTTCGTTGCTTAAAAAATCCTTGGCTAAGATCAACCAAATGAAAACAATAGAGCAGAGCAAAATAGTAAATGCAATGGCCATATTGTCAAAAACCATCATATTGTTATAAAAATGATGAGCAGGAGCTCCCCAATCTTTGATAGCAAAGCCAATGCAAGCCAATAGTCCTAATAGTATTATTGGGTATAGCCATTTTTTAAAATTGATAATTTCTGAGAATAGTGTAAGGGCACCTAAACCCGATAAAATGATAATTGATTTCATTACTAGCGGACAGTTAAAATGGGATTTTGCTGAATAACATTGATTAAACTCTTTACTGCTGGCTCTGTTGCAGATAAAATAGGTTGTGGATAAACACCTAATACGATTACCAAAACAACCATTGGAATAAGAATTAGTTTTTCGGAAGAACTTAATTCAGGAAATGAATTTGTTTTTGCACTACTTTCGCCAAGCATACTTAATTGGTAACTTCTTAACATATAAATTGCTCCCAATATTATTGTTAAGCCTGCTATTGCTGCATAAATTGAATTGTATTGATACAATCCGTTTAGTAATAAAAACTCCCCAACAAATCCATTTGTAAGGGGCAATGCCACAGAACCTAACATAATTATCATAAATACCGTTGCAAATTGAGGGGCAATGCTTCTAACTCCTCCTAATTCATTTAGATTCCTTGTTTTTGTTCTAGTTTCTATGAGGTCTATTATATAGAACAACGCAAAAACACTTATGCCATGGCTAAGCATTTGCATTAATGCACCCTGAAATCCTTGAACATTAATTGCAAACATTCCTGCACCAATTAATCCAACATGAGAGATTGACGAGTAGGCAATAAGTGTTTTAAAATCTGTTTGTTTTATAGCAATAATTCCAGCATAAACAATACCGATAATGCACAAAATCATTGCAAAATCGCCCCATTGAGCAACACCTAATGGCGCTATTGGAAGTAGCCATCTGAGCACTCCATAAGCTCCCATTTTTAGCATAATTGCAGACAGTAACATTGTTCCTTGAGCAGGTGCAACGGTGTAGGTATCGGGTTGCCAAGTGTGAAAAGGAAAGACTGGCATTTTAATTGCAAAAGCCATAAATACTAACCAAAAAACCCAAACCTGAAGACCAGAAGACATTTGCTTGGCAGCTAAGACCATCTGATTCCAATCAAAGCTGTGAGAGCCCGGTGTGTGCAGGTAAACGATAATAAATCCAATTAGCATCAATAGAGACCCTAAAATAGTATAAATAAAAAACTTCAGTGTAATTTTTTGTCGGTTTTCGCCTCCCCAAATCAAACAGATAAAATAAATTGGAAGCAAAGCTAATTCCCAAAAAATGTAAAATAAAAACCCGTCAAATGCTGTAAAAACTCCCATTAATGCAGCTTGCATCAAAAAGATTAATCCGTAAAAAGCATTTGGGTTTTCAATGTTTTTATTTGAGGAACTAAGAATAATAAATGGAGTAATTAAACCTGTTAGCAACACCAAAATCAAACTTATTCCATCTATTCCAACTTTAAACTTAATTCCTAAGGATGGAATCCACGAAAATTCTAGAGGAAATTGAACTTCGGCATTTTTTTGGAAAGTAAAAAAGGCTACCAAACAAATTAATAATTCAAGAATTGAAGCCCCAAAAGCCAGGTTTGATAGAGAGTTCCTCTTGAATATGAAGAAGAGAAAGGAGAGAAGAAATGGGAAGAAAATTATTAAAGCCGTGAGCATGTATTAATCAGATTAATTATATAAAAAGCCAAAAGTCAGAAAATCTTATCAAAATGAAAAATAAAATATCAGTTAATACTAAATAAAATTATTAGGTACATGATAAAATATTAAATTTGAACCTAACACGTTGTATAATTTTGTAATAAAACTATCAAAAAAAGCCTCATGAAAATTATTCATGAGGCTTATCTTATTAAATAAATAAGTATTTTTTTAGCTTCCGCATTGTTCGCATCCTTCTGGGTCGTCTAATGAACAAGTAATTTGCGCCATTGCTTTTTCTTGGTCTACTAAGAATGGAACCTCTGATTCTTCTAATTTGCTTTCTGGAAATGCCTCGTAAGATTGAATAACAGTTTCTATTGTTGTTACTCCCGTAAACAAGTCTTCTTGAGGGGAATTATTGTTTGCCTGAGGCTCAAGAATTTTACTTTCATTTGGAGGAGTACTATTTGGATTTTCGGTTTCTGTAGGTTTTTCTATGGATTCTTTTTCAACCGTAAACTTAATGGCATCAACAGCTGATTTTGCTCTTAAATAATACATTCCTGTTTTTAATCCTTTTTCCCATGCATAAAAATGCATTGAGGTAAGTTTACCAAAATTAGGATCTTGGATAAATAAATTCAACGATTGAGATTGGCAGATGTAAGCTCCTCTGTCTGCTGCCATGTCTATTATTGTTTTTTGTTTTATTTCCCAAACAGTTTTGTATAGTGATTTTATGTTTTCTGGAATTTCATCAATGTTTTGAATGGAGCCGTTTGCACCAATTATTTTATTTTTCATTTTCTCGCTCCACAATCCTAATTGCACCAAATCTTTTAGAAGATATTTGTTTACAATTGCAAACTCACCACTTAGTGTTCCTCTTTTGTAAACGTTGCTTGTAAAAGGTTCAAAACATTCATTGTTCCCTAAGATTTGTGAGGTTGAAGCTGTTGGCATTGGGGCTAGCAATAAGGAGTTTCTAACTCCAAATTTTATTACTTCTTCTTTTAATACGTCCCATTCCCATCTATTGCTTGGAGTTACTCCCCACATATCAAACTGAAAAACGCCCTTGGATACTGGAGAGCCAGGGAATGTTTCATAAGCACCTTCAATTTTAGCTATGTCTTTTGATGCTGTCATGGCAGCATAATAAAGTGTTTCAAAAATTTCTTGGTTTAACCTTTTTGCATCTTCCGATTCAAATGGCATTCTTAGCAAGCAAAATGCATCAGCCAAACCTTGCACACCAATGCCTATTGGGCGGTGTCTCATATTGGAATACCTGGCTTCTGCAACCGGATAATAGTTTTGGTCTATTACTTTGTTTAAGTTTTTTGTTACTTGATAGGTAATTTCAAATAATTTTTGGTGGTCGAATTTTCCATCCACAACAAATCTTGGAAGCGCTATAGAGGCAAGGTTGCATACAGCAACTTCATCAGGTGATGTAAACTCTAAAATTTCTGTACATAGATTAGAAGATTTTATTGTTCCTAAGTTTTGCTGATTGCTTTTTCCATTGCAAGCATCTTTGTACAACATGTATGGATTGCCTGTTTCTATTTGAGATTCAAGAATTGCAAACCATAAATCTTGTGCTTTAATTTTCTTGCGAGCTTTTCCTTCGCTTTCGTATTTGGCATATAACTTTTCGAAAACTTCGCCGTGGCAATCTGCTAAACCCGGCGCTTCATTTGGGCAAAACAAACTCCATTCTCCGTTTTCTTTCACTCTTTTCATGAATAAATCTGGAATCCACATGGCAGTAAACAAATCTCTTGCTCTAAGTTCCTCTTTGCCATTGTTCTTTCTAAGCTCCAAAAATTCAAAAATATCGGCATGCCAAGGCTCTAAATAAATAGCGAAACTTCCTTTTCTTTTTCCTCCACCTTGGTCTACATATCTTGCCGTATCGTTAAACACACGAAGCATTGGAATAATTCCATTTGATGTTCCATTTGTTCCTCTAATGTACGAGCCTGTTGCCCTTACATTGTGCACAGAAAGACCAATTCCGCCTGCACTTTGAGAAATTTTTGCAGTTTGTTTTAAAGTATCATAAATTCCTTCTATGCTATCGTCTTTCATGGTTAGTAGAAAGCAAGAAGACATTTGAGGTTTTGGTGTACCTGCATTAAACAAAGTGGGAGTGGCATGAGTAAACCATCTTTCACTCATCATATTGTATGAGGTGATAATGTTTTCTATGTCGTCTTTGTGAATTCCAACAGCAACTCTCATGAGCATGTGCTGAGGTCTTTCGGCAGTTTTGCCGTTTAGCTTTAATAAATATGATCTTTCTAATGTTTTAAAACCAAAATAATCGTATCCAAAATCTCTGTCATATATTATGGTAGAATCTAATAGCAAAGCATTTTTTGATATTATTTCAAAAACATCATCAGCAATTAATGGGGCAGGTTTTTGCGTTTTGGGGTCAATGTAATTGTACAATGCCTCCATTGTTTTGCTGAATGATTTGTTGGTGCTTTTGTGCAGATTAGAAATTGCAATTCTACTGGCCAACAAAGCATAATCGGGATGTGTTGTTGTTAATGATGCTGCAATTTCGGCTGCAAGATTATCTAATTCTTGGGTTGTAACCCCTTCGTAGATACCTTCTATTACCTTCATTGCCACTTGATATGGATTTACAAGGTTTGCATCTAATCCATAACAAAGCTTTTGTATTCTGGCTGTGATTTTGTCAAACTTAATTGACTCTTTGTTACCGTCTCTTTTTACTACGTACATAATTTTTTTATATGTTGGGTTATACTATTTTTTCTATTTATTCCATTTTTACAGCGAATACTTCTCCCTTAAAGAAAAACAATCAAACGATAGTTCCGCTTTTTTAGTGCAATATTAGATGTAACTAATTGTGTTAAGGCAACATTATCTTTTTGTGATATTTGCCTTTTGTGTGTGACAAATTTTTAAACAAATTTCCAACGAATCAAGAACTATTGATTAACAATGTTCAATAGTTTTTAACATCGTACAAAAGGATTGATTATTGGGCAGTTAAAGCAATTTCAACATTTTGTTGTTCGTTTCTTTGTCGTAAAAAATCAATAAAAAAATTTGGTGTAATGGAATTATTTGGCTAAGGGAGAGAGAAGAAAAAATGGAATTGCAATTATTGACATTTATTGCATAAATTTCGAAAATGTCGTCGATAGAAAAATTTTCTTTTAATGCCACTCGCAAAGCTTTTCTGATGGTTTTAGGAATTGTTTTGTTTGGAGTATCGGGTTATATTTTATTAGAAGATTATTCTCTACTAGAAGCAATTTACATGACCATTCTCACAATGAGTACGGTTGGATTTGCAGAAGTAAAACCTCTTTCTGATGCAGGTAGGGTGTTTACCATATTTCTTATTCTCTCTAGTTTATCTGTTTTCACTTATTTCTTAACTTTAATATCTAAATACATATTAGATGGTGATTTTATTAACCAATATAGAAAATACAAAATGCAACAAAAAATTTCTACACTCACCAATCATGTTATAATATGTGGCTTTGGAAGAAACGGTAAAGAAGCAGCAACTGTGCTTATAAATAGTGGCGTTTCAGTAATTGTTATTGAAGAAAAATCAAATAAAACCGAATTGCATGACTCTAAAATTATTGTTGTGGAAGGAGATGCAACCAAAGACGAACTTCTGATTCAATGTAATATTGCTAAAGCCAAATCATTAATTACAACCTTGCCTAATGATGCAGACAATGTGTATGTTGTGCTAGCCGCAAGGGAATTGAACTCTCAAATTAACATCATATCAAGGGCATCGAATGATGTATCGGTTAAAAAGCTAAAAACTGCTGGTGCCAATAATATTATAATGCCTGATAAATTGGGAGGTGCACAAATGGCAACATTGGTTTTAAGTCCCGATATAAAAGAGTTATTGGATATTATGTCTATTCAAAATAACGAAGAGTTTTCTATAAAAGAGTATGTTGTTACAAAAGAATTAAATCTTGCTGAGTTAAACATCAGAAGAAAAACAGGTTCTACCATTTTGGCCATCAAAAACAAAAAACAAGATTATGTTTTAAATCCTATCCTAGATGCTCCAGTTTTCCCCGGTGAGAAGATTATTGCTATGGGAAACAACAAGCAATTATTTGATTTAGGAGAAATGATAAAATAGTATTTTATTTCTCAGAAAAAACAAAAAAGGCTGATTCCATATTTGAAATCAGCCTTTTTTTATGAATGAATTTAGATTTATCTATTTAAAATAAACTTCTTAGAAATAAGAGATCCGTCAATATTTAAGTTACAGATATAAATACCATTGGATAGGGATTCAAACCTAGTAGTTTCTTTCATATCTGCACTAAACAAATATGTACCTGCATTAAGAATTCCTTGATTATAGCTGCCAATAAGTTTACCATACATGTTAAAAATCTCAATTTTAACTAAGGAATTATCATTGGGAACAGCATAATTCAAATTTATTTGAGAAGAAGTTGGATTTGGATACAATTCAAAACTTGGAGTTTCATTTACAGTAAGCGATTGTTCTTCTTCCATTAATCTGCCTGTTGATGTATTTGTGAAAACCAATTGCATATTGGCGCGTGAATAGCTTCTTGTTCCTGTTGCAGTTGCACAAATATTTCCTGAAGCATTATCTTGTCTACTATAAAGTGTTCTGTATGTTGAAGTAGTATTTGAATAAACCATGTTATCCGTTGTAAAAGTGCTGTTGTTCCAACAAATATCAATTAACAAATTACTTGTTCCGTTGTAGTTGAATCTATTTGTAAAGGTGTGAGTATTTAATCCTACAACTGCAGTATAGTTTCCGCTAAATACTGTTTGAGTATTTGTTGGGCTTACAAAACTTCCTGTGCTTGCAAAACTTGTTAGTGTGGTGTAGCCAATTTTTATGCTCATGCTGTTCATTACTTGGCCACTTGCAGTAGCAACATTAAATGCCAGTGATTTTATAAATGAATTTGCAGAAGTATATCCTGCGCTAGCAAGTTCGGCAGCAGTTATTATGTATTGAACTCTATGATCCATAAAATAAGTACCGTAAGGAGCTGTTCCGGTTGTGGATGTGCCTGTTCCTAGAGTTACTGTGTTTGAAGTACTTGTGGAGCCTCCAGTGGTTGTGAAACTTGAAGCAGATGTAAAAGATCCTGTAGTCCCACTGCATACTGCCGCAACCCGAAAGTCATAGCTGGTGGCAGCAGTAAGCGAAGACAATACTATAGATGTAGTTGTTGCAGTTGTGCTTATCCATGTAGATGAAGAACTTGCTTTGTAATTTACTGAATAACTACTGGCACCAGTTACAGAGGCCCAATTTAAGGTTGCTTGTGTGTTAGTAATAGCCGATGCGGATTGACTTGTGGGTGTTCCGCAAGATACTGCAGACGGGGGCTGACAGCCCAAAGAAGTTGTTAAGCCAACACGAGAACCACCTGAAGAAAACAATGCCATCATTCTAGTTTTTTGACCGTTGGTGAAAGCATACATACAAGCATCGTTTGTATAGTCCATATAATTCATAAACATATCACCCGCAGGGCCATTAGAACATGTTATACTAGGATAAGTTGGGCAGCCATAATTTGATGTTTGTTGTGTGGGAGTATCGGAAACTAAATCGCTGCCGCATGATGCATCTCCCCAAATATGACGAAGATTTAACCAGTGTCCAACTTCATGTGTAGCAGTTCTTCCTAGTCCATAAGGAGCGGTTGCTGTTCCAGTATTTCCAAATGCAGTGTAGTTTATTACTACACCATCGGTGCTTACAGCACCACCCGGAAATTGTGCATATCCTAAAAGTCCTCCACCTAAATTACAAACCCATAAATTTAAATAATTTGTTGCATCCCAAGCGTCGTCTCCGCCATTGGCAGATCTTTTTACATTATCATTGGATGAAAATGAGGTTACAGTTGTGGACTTACGCACAATTCCATTAGTTGATAAACCTGCGGGAGTTCTTTGTGCTAAACAGAATTCTATCTGCACATCGGCTGTTATTCCGGAAAATGCAGCAGGAACTAATGAAGCATCGGCATTTAATTTTCTAAAATCATTGTTTAAAATTGTTATTTGAGACAATATTTGTGCATCGCTAATATTCTGTGCTGCGTTGTTATACAAAACATGCACAACTACTGGGATTGTATACAATACACCTGGGGCTCTGGCAACATCTTCGTTTGAAACAAAGTTCTGCGTATGGCTCTCAATCAAAGACATTCTTTGCTCGAGGGCAATATCTTGTGCTTTTAGCTCCTCTAAATGTTGCATGGTGCCACAACCCCTGTTAGGTTGGGCATTTGAATAACCAAATAAGGCTGTGGTCATCCATAAAAAAAGTAGTTTTTTCTTCATTTTCGCAGTTTAAAATTGAATTTTAAAACAATTATAGAAAAAATAAATTTAACAAACTCAAAAATCTAAACATATTTTTTACAATAAGTATATTTATTTTGGCAAATAAATTTATTAAAAGTTAAAATTCTATCTTTTTGAATCAGTGTTAAAAGCAAACACAAATTGGTAAAAATCTAATTGTGTGCTTAAATAATGTTTTATACTTTTTATATAGATGTGAATGTGCACACAAATGTGTATTACTTATTTTGGAAAAGAGTTGTTTGCTTTAATTTCTGTTCATACAACAGGTGAATTATTCCGTCGCTTAAGCCGGATTGAGGCACCAAAATTTTATCAATTCCTCCGCTTTTCATAACTGTTAAAAATATTTTTGAGGCTGGTAGAATAACGTCTGCTCTATCTTCGTTTAAGCCCAATTGGGTAATTCTTTCTTCATAAGAAAACTCACTTATATAGTCTGTAATTTCTTTTACTTTTTTATAGCTCATGGCTTTGGTATCCTTACCATACACCAATTTATATATTTTATTGATGTTCCCACCAGATCCAATAGCCGTGAGTGGCCCGGCAGATTTTGTTTTTAGTTCTACCCAAGCTTTTAAACTGTTCCAAGTTTCTTTGCTCACTTGTTCGTGCAACAACCTTATTGTGCCAATATTAAATGACTGGGAGGCAATTATTTTATTTTCGGCAAACAATGTTAATTCTGTGCTTCCACCTCCAACATCAATGTATAAATAAGAAAAATCTTTGTCAAGTTCTTCGGCTGTATGGTTGGAATATATTATTTGAGCCTCCATTTTTCCATCCACTACTTCAATAAATAAATCCGTTTCTTTTTTTACTCTATCAATAACTTCTTCTCTGTTTGAAGCATCTCTCATGGCTGAGGTTGCACAAACCCTAAACCCTTCTGCTTCAAAAACGTCTATTAACAGTCTAAACGAATGCATGGTTTTTACCAAACGTTTAATTTTTTCTTCAGAAATGTATCCTTTAATAAATGAATCCTCTCCTAACCTTAATGGAACCCTAACCAATTCTATTTTTTTAAAAACAGGACTAGGGTTCGATTCTATTACATTTGCAATAAGTAATCTAACGGCATTTGAGCCAATGTCTATGGCAGCTAATTTCATGGTTTGTGTTCACGAACTTAGTTATTTTTTTGCCTTTACCAAAGTTTTTAAATAAGTATAGGTATCAACTTGAGCTCTATATTTTTTTAAGTTGTTTTTTCTGTAGAGATTTATTTGGTTGTTTTCTATAATTCTTGCTTTGGTGTTATCAGCAAATTGAATTTCAAATATTTTCCTTAATTGATTTTTAATGTCTTCATCTAATATTGGAACGGCTGCTTCTGAACGGTAATCAAAATTTCTAATCATCCAATCGGCGGAAGAAATATACATTTTTTCGTCGCCACCATTTGCGAAAATAAATAAACGGCCATGCTCTAAAAATTTATCTACAATGCTCAAAATTTCAATATTTTGGCTCATACTTTTTTTACCGGGCTGCAAAGAACAAATTCCTCTAATTATTAATTTTATTTTTACCCCAGCATTGCTTGCTTCGTATAGTTTTTGAATCATTTCTGAATCCACCAAACTATTCATTTTTAAACAAATGTATGCTGGTTTTTTGGCTTTTGCATTAATTGTTTCTTGATTTATTAATTGCACAATTCTTTTTCTCATAAAAAATGGTGCAACCAATAAATTTTTATAACGGTAATTGTGCAAATTATCTGCATAAAAATCAAATAAATGCCTAACCTCATCGGTAATTTTAGGGTTGGCAGTAAGTAGACTGAAGTCACTATAAATTCTTGCTGTTTGCTCATTAAAATTCCCTGTTCCAATGTGAGCATAACCGGTAGTTTTTGTTCCTTCTTTTCGGGTTATCAAAAATAATTTCGAATGTACTTTTAATCCTGGAACACCATAAATTACTCTTGCTCCTTCTTCTTGCAATTTTGTTGCCCAATTGATATTTGCTTCTTCGTCGAACCTTGCTTGTAACTCCACAACAACGGTTACTTGCTTTCCGTTTTTTATTGCATTTAACAATGAATTTAATACACTACTAATTTTTGCAGCTCTATATAGTGTAAGTTGAATAGAAATAACATCTTCATCTATTGATGCCTCTCTTAAAAAATCGAGAATATGGCTGTAAGAATGATACGGAAAATGCAATAAAATATCTTTTTCCTTTACCACTTTAAATAGACTTCTTTCGTAGGTAAATGCAGGGTGAATAATTGGCTCATTCTTTTTGTATAATAATTCTGGCTTTCCTAAATCGGGAAAATCCGTAAAGTCTTTAAAATTATGGTACCTTCCTCCGGCAACTAGATTGTTTACTTTTGAAATTCTCATTTTTTTACAGATGTAATCCATCATTTCTTTTGGCATGTTTTCATCGTAGGTAAACCTCACAATATGACCAACTTTTCTGCCCTTTAGTCCTTTAGAAATTTTTTCTACTAAACTTTTTGATAAGTCATATTCAATTTCCATTTCGGCATCTCTAGTGATTTTTATCATGTGAGAATTAACCTCGTCATAGTCGAACATGTAAAAAATATCATCTAAGCCAAAACGAATAACGTCATCTAAAAGCATAACAAATTTTTTGCCTTTTTCTTCGGGCAATACTAAAAATCTACTCATTACATGAGTGGGTAATTCAATTATTGAATATTTTGCTAGTTTAGATTTTGCTTTTTTTAAACGAACAAACAAATAAGAAGATTTATCTCTTAGGTATGGAAATTTAGTATCCTCGTTTACCATTATTGGAAAAAGATAGGGCATTACTTTTTCTAAAAAATAATTTTGAACGAACTTTTTTTGATTTACATTTAATTGCTTTTCATTTACCAAAAAAATATTGGCTTGTTTTAATTCTTCAATTTTTTTACGATATATTTGCTCTAGTATAGTTTGTTGTTCTAGCGCTATTGCTTGAATTTCTTTTACAATTTCGTTCGGATTTTCGCCAATCATCTCTCTTGATTGCTTTCCCAACTTTAGCATTTTTTGCAGCGTAGCAACTCTCACTCTAAAAAACTCATCTCGGTTTCTGGAAAAGATTCCAACAAAACGTATTCTTTCAATTAATGGAACAGTGGGGTCTGTGGCCTCTTGTAAAACTCTTGCATTAAAACTAAGCCAAGAGATATCACGATTTACTATTTTTAAATTTTTGTGCCTCATATTAAAAACAAAGAAAACAACTGAAAAGTATTTTTACAAGATTAGACTAAAATCTTAACATTAGAAAAGTTGTGATGTGCGAAAGTTGTAGCCTCTAGAATATTAAAATTTATTTCTTCTTTAGCAGTGCCATATAAAAACCATCGGTATCAAAGTATTGAGGTAATAAATATTTTTCACCTTGTAGCTCCCACATATTTTTATTTTGTTTAAGAAATTCCTCAATAATTTTTTTTCCTTCAGAAGGCAATATGCTGCATACAGCGTATACCAGATTGCCACCTGATTTTAAATATTTAGTATATGTATTTAATATGTTCTTTTGAATTTCTTCTAACTCACGTAATTTTTCTTCTGTTAATTTCCACTTTCCGTCGGGATTTCTCCGCCATACGCCAGTTCCACTGCATGGGGCATCAATTAATAAATAGTCGGCCCAATTATCTTCTATTCCTAAATCGTTGGCATTTTTAGTTTCAATTATTTGAACTCCTGCTCTAGCAGCTCTTTTTTTTAATTCAACAAATTTTCTTTCAATAATATCTGCGGCAATAATTTTTCCTTTATTTTTCATTAGTGCTGCTAATGCAAGAGTTTTACCTCCTGTTCCGCTGCAAGCATCTAAAACTTTTGAACCCGGTTTGGGAGCCAAATAATCTGATACCAATTGGGAAGCTAAATCCTGCACTTCAAACCAGCCGTTTTTAAATGCTGTACTTTTAAAAACATATTCGGCACTTTCTAATTTTTGTGCATCTTTGGATAATGATGTTTCATAGCACTCAATTCCTTCTTTTTTTAACGATTCAACCAACTCTAATTTAGTACACTTTAGCGTGTTTATTCTTATAAAATAATCTGCTGGTTTATTTAGCCAAACTGCTGTTTCTGGCCAATGTTCTGTTAGCTGTTTTTTGCCTTCTTTAAAAAACCATTCTGGGTAGGATTCCCTTATTTCTAAATTTTCTGCAAACCGTTTTAACCTTCCGGTTACTTCGTATGATTTAAATTCTTTTAAGCTCGGAAACTCTTTGGGGTCTTTGCCTTGTAATAATAGCAAAACACCATATTGTTGCCAATATAAAAACAATGAATACTCTTTTGTTTCTGGCATTGCCAAGGCCTCAAAAAATAGCCTTCGGTACCTTATTAGACTTCTTGTAGTTTCCGATACAAATCTTCTTTGCCCATTGGTCCAATGTCCATTTTCGCGATTTATTTTTTCTAAAACCTTTTCTAAAATTTTATTGTTGTTTACTATTTCATCTACCGCTTCAAATACACTTCTTAGTAAAACTAGTTTTTGCCTAGTGGTATGCCCTGATTTCTTTGTCATAATTGGTACAAATTTAATGGTACAAATGAATTATTAAGGGATAAAGTTTGTAAATGACAGAATGTTTAATATTTTTGTCAGTAGCAATTAAACTAGAAAACCACTTTATATGAAGGAAACAGTAATAAAATCAATTGTTGCAGGAGCAATAATTGCAGTATCTTTTTCGTCTTGCAACAACAACGGAAAAGAAGAAGCTTTGTCATCAGCAGATTCTGCTGCTTTAATGGAAAGCAAACAAAAAGCTCAAAAAGTATTTTTTGCTATCCCCTCTCCCCTAGAAATGGCGAATATGATTAAGCAATCAGGCGCTAGTTTTAACAAATCGCTTTTAAATCCGGTTTCTAATGCATCAAAATATTCCAACACAATTTCTCAAGCAGTAAATCTTGGAATTTATAGTGCTGATTTAAGCTACTGCAGTAGTTTTGATCAAACTCAAGATGCTATGCAATACATGTCAACATCCAAAAAACTAGCCGATGCTTTAGGAGTAACTGGTGCATTGTCTGAAAATACATTAGCCAGATTAGAAAAAAATGTAAACAACAAAGACTCATTGTTAGATTTAGTTTCTGAATCGTATGCAGCTACTGATGCCTTTTTAAAAGAAAACGATAGGGCTTCAACAACTGCATTAATTGTTGCCGGTGGGTGGGTTGAGGCAATATATATTTCTACAAAACTTGCAGGCTCTGCTAAAGCAAACTCAGCAATTATTTCGAGAATTGCAGAACAAAAAGATATTCTCAAAAACCTTATTAGCTTAATAGAAAGCTATACTGGAGATAAAAATCTTGAAAGTATTTTAGCGGATCTTAAAGCAATAAATGCAATTTATGAAAGCGGTGTTGAAGTAAAAACAGAGTCGGGAGTTATTAAAACTGACGAATCCGCAAAGAAAACAATAATTGAAGATACTTCAGAAATTACTATGTCTCCTGAAAAACTGGCCGAAATTTCTAAAAAAATTGCTGAGGTACGTAACAATTATATTAAATAACCAAGCCCAAATTTAAATATTTATCACAATGAAAAAATTTAGTGCACCCATAATATTATCCTTGTTTTTAATATTAGGTACCTCCTATTATGCTATTTCTCAATGCAATGCCTTTACCAAACGTAAATGTATACCCATATTAAAACCTTTCCAACACAACGGTTTATTAAACAGTGTTTCACTATCGCCTGGCGAGTCAGCAGCATTGGAAATGACATTTTATGTGGATACAGATTACCGTTTGGCAGTTTGTAACGAAGAAAGATTGGGTGATGTTAACTTTAAAGTACTTAGAAAAGATAGTTCCGTAGTTTTTGACAGCAAGAAATTTGGCAATCCTAAATCTTGGGATTTTACTGTAAACTCTACTCAACAATACTTTATTGAAGTATTTGTTCCCAACTCAAAAAACAAAACAAACCTTGACGAAATGGGTTGTGTATCTGTTTTGGCGGGATACAAAAAGAACTAAAATATACCCACTATTTTTTTAAAGGGTTTCTCTACTATTTAGAGAAACCCTCTTGTTTTGCCTTTAAAAAATATTAATTGTATTTTCGCACACTTTTAAATATTTAATAAATACAACTTATGTTTGGAAATAATTCAAAATCTAATTTCATGACAAAAAAAACTGAAATTGATACAGGAAGTATAAATACACTAGGCATTGGCACAACAGTAACAGGAGATATTGTTACAAATGGTGATATAAGGATAAATGGAAGTTTAACAGGAAATATTACTGCCAAAGGGAAAGTTGTTATTGGTCCTTCGGGTTTCATTGAAGGAAATATTGTTTGCCAAACGGCAGATATTTATGGTAAAATTAGAGGAAATGTTACTTCGTCAGACATACTTTCATTAAAAGCAACAGCAAACATTACCGGTGATATATCGGCAGGAAAACTTTCTATAGAGCCAGGAGCAACATTTACAGGCTCATGCAGCATGGGTGCTGTAGTTAAAGACATTAAAAATGGAGAACAATCAAAAGAAAGAAAAGCAGAAAAGTTCGCCTAAGGAATTTGCAAAATACGGCAATATTGCATTTAAAATGATTGCAATAATATTAATAGGTGTCTTTGGAGGAAGAAAATTAGATGGATGGCTAAAACCAAAATTTCCTGTTTTTACTCTTTCTCTTACTCTACTGTCTTTAGCTGGAGCATTCTACAGCATGATCAAAGACATTAATCCACCAAAAAATTGAGTAAAGAATTTAGTGGTTTTCTTTTAAAGACTGGTATTGTAGCAGTAGCAATTAGCCTTTTGGTTACTTTTGCTCTCCCCTCATTTATTAGCAATTTTAAATCAGGCACAGCTCATATGCTTAATTTTTTATTGTGGATCAGCACTGCTATGGTTCATTATTTTTTGATGAAAAAAGCCAATGGAAGAGTACAAGGCTTTATTCCAAGCTTTATGCTTACTACAACAATAAAATTGATGGTTTATTTCTTTTTGATTTTGGCTTACGCATACACACACAGAAGCGAAGCTGCATTTTTTATTATTTGCTTTTTTTGTTTGTATGTTATTTACACAGTGATAGAAATAACGTCTATTTTAGGTTTTTTAAATAAAGAGAAAAGTTCCTGATTTTAGCTAGCGAAAGAATTCACAAATTTTTAAATTAAAATTTTAAAGGAACGCCAAGCGTTTTTAAAAGATTGCTTGATTAAGCGCTTGAAAAATTAAATTTTACAAGTGAATACAAGAAAAGATTTCTGTAATTGAACAGGGCTGCTCTTGAAGTATTTCTGCAAAAAATATGCAAACTCTCTTTTTGCGGAAAATTAAAACAGAAAATTGTAATTTAATATTCAAATTTTAAGTACCAATCAAAGGTATATTGGTTTAAACAAATCCTATAGGGATAAATAGATATGTATTTAAATGCTTTAACATTTTAATTCAAGATTTAAAACAATAAACAACCTAAATTTGTGTAAATACATTTATGAATAACTATTCAAGTCTCATCCAAAAACTGGATGAATTTATAAGAAAATACTACAGAAATCAATTAACCAAGGGTTTAATTTACTCCATTGGTCTATTGGTTGCTTTTTTTCTTGTTGTCTCTGTTGCACAATATTTTGGTGAATTTAGCACAGCAATAAGAACATTTCTTTTCTATTCTTTTATTGGTTCATTTATTAGCGTTGTAGGTTACTATATTGCCTGGCCACTTTTAAAACTTTTTAAAATTGGAAGTATTATTTCTCATGAACAAGCTTCGCAAATTATTGGTAAACATTTTTCAAGCATAAACGATAAACTAATAAATACTTTACAGCTTCATAAACTTCAAGAAACAAATGGAACCCCTGAACAAAATATTTTAATTGAAGCCAGCATTAATCAAAGAATTAAAGACTTAAAGCCTATTCCATTTACCAATGCAATTGATGTTAGCAAAAACAAAAAATATATAAAATATGCAGCCATTCCGGTTATTGTTTTGCTGTTAATACTTTTTACAAAACCTAAAGTATTGTCTGATTCCGCAAAAAAAATTATCACCTACGATACCTACTACGAAAAGCCTGCTCCATTTAACTTTATAGTAGAGAATTCAGCACTAACTGCTGTTCAGAATGCCGACTACTTATTAAAAATAAAAGTAGAAGGAGAAATTATGCCAAACGAAGTATTATTAATTGAAGTAAATTCTGAGAACAGATTAGAAAAAAAAGACAAACTCCATTTCAATTATAATTTTAAGAACATTCAAAACGATATAAGTTTTAAATTGTTTGCCGATGGTTTTTACTCTAAAGAATATACCATTAAAGCCCTACCAAATCCAGTTTTATTATCATATACAGCAAAAGTTGTTTATCCTGCTTATACCAGAAAAAAGAGTGAAATACTAAGTAACATTGGAGACTATCAAGCACCTGAAGGAACACAAATTACCTATTCATTTCAAACAAAAGACGTAGATAATTTTATTTTTTATTCTCCAGATAAAAAGTTAGAAGTAAACAAAACCAGCGAAAATAGATTTGAATTGGCCATCAACTTAAAAAATAGTTTTTCATATTCGCTAAAAACTTCCAACAAATACTTTACGTCAAAAGATTCAATAAACTATACTTTACAAGCCATTCCCGATCAGTTTCCTACGATTGATGCAGAAGAAAGAAAAGATTCTAACAACATCAACTTTGTATATTTTAGAGGTACAATAAAAGATGATTACGGTTTTTCTAAATTAACATTCAATTCCATAAAGAAAGAGAAAGACGGAAAAACAAGTCCTGCCAACCAAGCTTTAGTTATTAGCAAATTTAACCTGGAGCAAGAATACTTTTTTGCATGGGATTTATCAAGCCTGGAAATAAAACCAGGTGATGAAATAGAGTATTACTTTGAAATATTTGACAATGATGGAATAAATGGAGCAAAATCAACTCGTTCGCAAAAATTCGTTTTTAAGGCATTGTCAGAAGATGAACTTGCAGCCAAAGCAGAAAAAGGAAACTCCGATACAAAAAAAGGGTTGCAACAAAACCTAAAAATGGCAAAGGATATTCAAAAAGAAATAAATGAACTGAATAAAAAAATTCTGGATAAAAAAGTTCTGAGTTACGAAGAAATAAAGCGGTTAAAAGATTTGATGCAAAAACAAAAAGATATTGAAAAACAAATAGGAGAACTTCAAAAACAAAACAAAGAGAATGCCAACGAACAAAATCAGTTTAAACAACCCAACGAAGAATTGTTAGAAAAGCAAAAGCAAATTCAAGATTTAATGGCTCAACTCCTTCCCGAGGAGCTTAAAGAAAAAATGAGAGAATTGGAAAAATTGCTTCAAGAAAATGTTGACAAAGATAAAATCCAAGATGCACTAGAAAAGCTAAAAGAGGACAATAAGGACCTAGAAAAAGAACTAGACAGAACATTGGAAATTTTTAAGAAAATGGAAATTGAAGACAAGCTAAAAAACAATATTTCCGCTGTAGAAAAACTTGCAGAAAAACAGGAGGAGCTTGCCAAAAAAACAGAAGAAAAAAATGGCAATCCCAACGAATTAAAAAAAGAACAAGATGCTTTAAATAAAGAATTTGAAGAATTAAAAAAAGAACAAGCAGAATTAGAGGAGAAAGCCAAAGAGCTGGACATTGATACAGGCGAAATGTTTGGTGATAAGATGGACGAGAAGAAGGAAGATATTACCAAAGAAATGCAAAACAGCTCTGAACAATTGGCAAATAAACAAAATAAAAAGGCCTCAAATGCTCAAAAAAATGCAGCACAAAAAATGAAACAGATGGCAGCACAAATGTCTGCCATGGCAAGCCAGGAAGAACAAGAGGAAGCCGAGGAAGATTTAAAATCATTAAGAGCAATACTAGAGAATTTGGTGAAGCTTTCTTTTGACCAAGAAGATCTAATGAAACGTTTTTCTGCAGTAGATAGAATGAATCCACAATACGTTAAACTTACACAAGAACAAAAGAAGTTAAAAGATGATGCCAAGCTCATTGAAGATTCACTCTTTGCACTGAGCAAGAGACAGCCAAAAATTGAGTCGATTGTAAACAGAGAAATTGCAGATATAAATTCTAATATGCAAAAGTCCATACAAAAGATGGCGGACAGACAAACCGGAGAGGCAACTTCTCGCCAGCAATATGTAATGACATCCGTAAACAATCTTGCATTATTATTAAATGAAGCATTAGAGCAAATGCAACAACAAATGGCAAATTCTAAACCTGGCTCGGGAAAATGCAGCAAGCCAGGCGGATCAGGACAGGGTAAGCCAAAACCTCAAACAGCATCGCAAATGAAAAAGATGCAAGAAAAGATTAACAAAGAAATTGAAAAACTAAAACAACAATTAGAATTAGAAAAAGCACAAGCTAAACAGGACGGCAAAAAACCTGGAGATAAGCCAGGCCAGAAACCAGGAGATAAGCCAGGGGAAAAACCAGGGGAAAAAGGGAAAAATGGTTCACAAGGCGAGGGTGGCACAAGTGAACAATTGGCAAAAGTAGCTGCACAACAAGAGGCCCTAAGAAGAGAAATGCAAAAAGCAGCCGAATTGTTAAATAAGGATGGCAAACAAGGAAATGGGCAAATGCAAAAAATTGCTGAACAAATGGAAAAAACAGAATCCGACATTGTAAATAAAAACATTACACAAGAAACATTAAGGCGCCAACAAGAAATTATGACCAGACTCTTAGAAGCAGAAAAAGCAGAGAGAGAAAGGGATGAAGATGAAAAACGTCAATCCAATGAATCAAAAAATACAAAATTAAGTAACCCTGAACAATTTTTTGAGTATAAGCTACAAAAACTGAAAGAAGCGGAATTAATTCGATCGGTACCACCGGCTTTAATTCCCTACTATAAAAATAAAGTAAACGAATATTTTAATTCATTAAATAAATAAAAATGGTGGCAAGCACACACAAAATTCAATTAGAATCAAATTACCAGAGCCTTAGCGCAGTAGAAAAATTTATTGAAGAGGTTTGTGAAGAAAATAATATTGGCGAAAATAATTTTGGTAATATTTTAGTAGCTGTTACAGAAGCTGTAAACAATGCAATACAACATGGCAACAGACTAGACCCTTCCAAAAAAATTGAAATGGAAGCCGAAGCAATAGGAAGTGCCATTCAATTTAAAATTTCAGATCAAGGAAAAGGTTTCGACTTTTCTAACATTCCTGACCCTACTGAACCTCAAAATTTAGAAAAGCCAAATGGAAGGGGAGTTTTTCTTATGAAAAATCTTGCGGATGCAGTATCTTTCGAAGAGAACGGTAGAATTGTTCATCTAAAATTTAACGCAATAAACTAATTGCTTTATTGAAAAAAAACTACTCTCAAATTTATTTTTTTTCAGAGAATATTCCTTTCCAATTTAAAGGAAAGCAAAAAATAAAAAAATGGATAAGTGATGTTGTCCTGCAACAAAAACATGTTGTAGGAAACATCACTTTTGTTTTTTGCAACGATGATTATCTCTTAAAAATAAATCAACACTACCTAAATCATGATACCTTTACTGACATTATTTCTTTTGATTATTCAGAATTAATTGATGCAAGCAAAAAACTAATTAGTGGAGAAATTTATATAAGTATTCCGCGAGTAAAAGAAAATGCCAAACTAAATAAACAAACATTTACTCAGGAATTACATAGAGTTATAATTCATGGCATTCTTCATTTTTGCGGTTTTAAAGACAAAAGACAAGAAGAAAAAAAGTTAATGCGAAAAATGGAAGATGAAAGTTTAGATAAACTTTCTTCTGAAAACGAAATACTTCGCAAAGCCTAAAAGCGTTTTTTTTAATTAAATTCAATGTTCACAAAATAACCACTGTGGTTTCTGATATTAATAACTCCTGAATCTCCAATATAGAGATATTGACCTTTTATCCCATTAAATACTCCTTCTACAACTGGATTTTTTTCAAGTCCCATTGAGGTTATTTTAGATGGATATTTTAAGACGGGAAAATTAAAATTATACAAAGTGTTATTATTACTAAAATAGCCCGATAGGTGAATTGGCAAAAGGAATTCTGCCTCTTCTTTTTCCTTTACTAAATCAATAAAAAGTGTTTCGTTTTTGAGCATTTTTCTCCAATCAGTTTTATCGGCAAAGTGTTCTTTTAATTCAACTTCGATTGTACCGGCTAAATATCTATTTTCTGTTTCTGCCAAAATTATTGCAGAACTAGCTCCTTGATCAATCCAGCGTGTAGGAATTTGTGAAGAACGGGTAACACCCACCTTTAAACCACTACTATTTGCCAAATAAACAACGTGTGGTTGAACATGATTTTCCTGTTCCCATGCAGGGTCTCTTCCCTCTCCCAAATGCCCTCTGCATAACTCGGGTCTAATAATACAATCGGAATTTTCGGCGCTTTTTGTAAAACATGGATAACAAAATCCTTGTCCAACTACTTTTTTAATTAGTCTTCCGCAAACCACACAATTTATTTTGCCATCAAACGAAATTTTAATGTTCTTGCCTATTTGTTCGTTCATCAAAATACTTGCATCTCCTAATTTTAATGAATAATCAATAGAATTTGTGTTGCAACTAACTTTCATTTTTCTTAAATTTCCTTCCATTTTTTTTAAATTATTTTATTTTGTAGAACCAAATAGCCACAAAAGCTGTTTATTTTTAAGATTATTGTATTATTTTTACGCTCCAAAGTAAAATTTAAAAATCCATAAACACAAAATATGGCAAAATTCAGCGAAGACACCTACGATTTAGCTCTAAGGTTGATTAAGCGATATCCCGAAGGCAAACAGAAATCTGCCTTAATACCTATTCTTCATTTGGCTCAAGCAGAGTTTGGAGGCTGGTTAAGTGCTGAGGTCATGGATTATGTAGCATCCATTTTAAACATAAAGCCAATAGAAGTTTACGAGGTTGCATCGTTCTACTCTATGTTTAACTTAAAACCTGTTGGAAAATGTTTAATTGAGGTCTGCAGAACAGCGCCTTGCTGGTTAAAAGGTAGCGAAGATATAACTCAATACATAGAAAAAAAATTAAGTATTAAAGACGGCGAAACTACCAAGGATGGAATGTTTACACTTAAAACGGTGGAATGTTTGGGTTCTTGTGGCACGGCTCCTATGATGCAATGTGGACATAAGTATTACGAGAATCTAACAACAGATTCTGTGGATGAAATTATTTCCACTTTAAAAGAGCAAAATCAAGCTCAAGTATATGTAAGCAACGATTTTTTTAGAGAAAATTAATTACGAAAAATTATTTTTAGCAATAATGGGACGCAAAGTATTATTAGAACACGATCATATAGAAGGAATAAATACCTACGAAGTTTACAGAAGAATGGGTGGATATCGCTCAGTTGAGAAAGCGATAAAAACAATGTCGCCTGATGAGGTTGTGGAGGAAGTAAAAAAATCTGGATTAAGAGGCAGAGGTGGAGCAGGATTTCCTACAGGAATGAAATGGAGTTTTTTGGCTAAACCAGCAGGAGTTGCAAGATATTTAGTTTGCAACGCTGATGAGTCTGAACCCGGAACATTCAAAGACAGATATTTGATGGAAAAAAATCCTCATATATTGGTAGAAGGAATGATAACAGCTAGTTTTGCATTGGGTGCAAATACTTCGTACATCTATATACGTGGGGAATATTTTTATTTGGTAAAAATTTTAGAGAGAGCAATTGCTGAAGCGTATGCCGCCGGGTTTTTAGGAAAAAATATTTTAGGCTCTGGTTATGATTTAGATTTGTACGTTCATCCGGGAGCAGGTGCATACATTTGCGGAGAAGAAACTGCACTTTTAGAATCTCTAGAAGGTAAAAGAGGAAATCCAAGAATGAAGCCACCTTTTCCGGCTATTGCGGGGTTGTATGCTTGCCCTACTGTAGTAAATAATGTAGAAACTATTGCTGCAGTTGTGCCAATTGTAAATTTAGGAGGAGAAGAATATGCAAAAATTGGAATTGGAAGATCAACAGGTACAAAATTAATTTCTGCTGGAGGCAACATCAAAAAGCCCGGAGTGTATGAAATTGAAATGGGAATAAGTGTAGAAGATTTTATATACAGCGATGAGTATTGCGGAGGAATTGAAAATGATTTAGAACTTAAAGCTTGCGTGCCGGGAGGTTCTTCTGTTCCAATATTACCTAAAGATTTGTTGCTAAAAACTGCAGCCGGCGAAACAAGGTTAATGTCATATGAATCTCTCTCGGATGGAGGGTTTGCAACCGGGTCTATGTTAGGTTCAGGAGGATTTTTTGTTTACGACCAAAGGGCTTGTATTGTTAGAAGCACTTGGAATTTTTCTAGGTTCTATCACCACGAAAGTTGCGGACAATGCAGCCCATGCAGAGAAGGCACAGGTTGGATGGAAAAAATACTGCATAGAATAGAAAACGGACACGGTAAAATGCATGACATAGATTTATTGGTTGATGTAGCGTCTAAAATAGAAGGAAATACCATTTGCCCATTGGGTGATGCTGCTGCCTGGCCAGTTGCTGCTGCTATTCGTCATTTTAGAGAAGAATTTGAATACCACATTAAATATCCCGAAAAAGTAAAAGATCCTAAACATTTTCATAAAACTCCATTTAGAGGATTAAAAAATGTTTATGCCTAGATAATCATAGTTTAAAAAACACAACAAACCCTAGTTTCAACTAAGAAATTAGGGTTTGTTCGTTATAAACAATCTATGTTTATAAACTTAATGCATTGCACTATTTTAAAAGCAAATATTGAATAGTTTTGATGAATAATTAATTAAAATAATGAATCAATACGAAAGTTTTTTGGAGCAGGCAGAGTCCAAAGTTTTTTTAGATGAACAAAGAAACGAAGGAGCTTCATTAGAAAAACAAACTCAAAACAATTTAAAAAATACTTCTACAATTTTCTCTAACTTAGAGTTGGCAAGAACAAGAGCCTCTGCAATTAGAAAAAAAACTATAGAGAATCTCGAAAAATATTTAATAGAATTTGAAAGTGAATTTAGTAAAAAGGGAGGTAAAATAATTTGGGCTTCTAGTGAAAAAGAAGTGGGTGCAGAATTGGTAAAAATAGTAAGCAAAAGAAACATAAAATCTGTTTATTTAAAAGAATCGCCGTTAGTTAAAGAAGTAAATATTGAGCACTCACTGAACAAAGAAAAAATTACAATTTTTGGTCACGAGCCATTTTCCATGTCTGTTTCAGAAGCAAAATTTATTGTTGCAGATACTGGCTCTATTGTAACTATTGGAAATGATGAAAAAGAACAAAGAATTTTACAACAAGCATCAACACAAGTTTTTTTAGCATCTCTAGACAGGGTATTGCCGCAAACAAACGACATAGATTTATTTTCTACACTTTATTCTTCCTATGCTTTTGGAACAGCTTCGCAAGCCTATACCAATATAATTAACGGACCAAAACAAGCCAATGAATCACAAGGTCCGCAAGAAGTATTTTTATTTTTGATAGACAATGGAAGAACAGAACTATTAGCACAACCAGAGCAGCGTCAAGCATTGGCTTGCATAAGTTGTGGCGCTTGTTCAAATGTATGTCCGGTATTTCAATTGGTAGGAAGCAAAACTTATGATGCTGTTTATTCAGGACCAATAGGCAGCGTTGTAATGCCTTACCTAAGTACCGAAGAAGACTATAAACACTTGAGCTATGCATCAACCTTGTGTGGAAAATGCAAAGATGTTTGCCCTGTTAAAATTGATATTCCAAGGATGTTACAATTTAACAGGAGGGACTATGTAGAAAAAGGAAACGCCTCTAAAAAAGAAAATATATCTATCTACTTTTGGAAAACAGCAATGCTCAAAAGAAGCGCCATGGAGAAAGGTCAGAAAGTAAAAAACTTTATGCTTAAGCAATTTTTTAGAAAAGATTGGGGCAACAGAAGAGATTTTCCTGAAGCTGTTTCCAAATCGTTTAATCAACAGTGGAAAGAAAGAAAGGGTTTAAAATAGAGATATGGAATTTAAAAAATTAATTCTGCCATTTATACTTATTTTTAATGTAGTTAGTGCAAAAGAAATAAGTTATCAATTAGATTTAAAAAATCTAATTAACCAAAAAGCAAAAGTAACGGTTAGCATTTCCGAAGTTTCCAAAGACACTATTTTTTATGTTTTTGCAAAAACAATTCCAGGAACCTATGCTACTCTTGATTATGGAAAGTACATAGAAAAATTTACTGCTTACGACAAAGAAGGAAAAAAGCTAACAGTAATTAAGCAAAACGAAAATATTTTTAAAATTTTTCCTGCAATTTCTATTTCTAAAATCGAATATTTGGTAAAAGGTTCGTGGAAGAATAGAACTAAAAAAAATCCAATTTTTGAACCTGCAGGAACCCATCTAAGCCAAGATGTTTCTGTGATAAACGCAGGAGGATTTTTTGGCTATATTAAAGGAGAAAGAGAATCAACAATAAATTTAAAAATACTAAAAGAAAAAAATCTTTTTGGTACCACTTCATTAATTGGAACATACACAGAAAACGAACAAAGCTTTGTTGTTAAAGATTTTCAAAAACTAATAGACAATCCTATTTTATTTTGTGAGCCCGATACAATTTCTTTTTTAGTTAGCAATACAAGAGTAACCATAAGTTGTTTTAATGAAAACAGAAAAAAAGTTGCCAATAAAATATACGATAAACTAAAACCAAGCATGCAAGCCATAGAAAAATTTCTGGGCAAACTGCCGGTAGAGAACTATACTTTTTTAATTTATATAAAAGATTACTCTAACTTAGGAATTGATACCGAAGCAGAAAAAATCTCTCTATTTAAAGCATTAAAAGCTCTACCAAAATTACTGGGGAAAGGATTTGGAGCACTAGAACACAACCAAAGTTCTTTTTATTATTTACCTGATTTTGGACGGGAAACTTCTTATTTAGACATGTTTGAATCTACTGCCATTCATGAATTTATGCATATAATTACGCCATTGAATTTGCATTCTAAAGAAATTGGAGAATTTGATTTTATTGCTCCTAAAATGAGTAAACATTTATGGCTGTACGAAGGGGCAACAGAATATTTTGCAGGAATTATCAGAGCAAAAAATGGCTTATTAGACACCAATAAATATCTACGCAATGTATTGCTAAATGATAAGATTGCAACAGGAGAAAAGTTTCCATATAAAAAAATGAGCTTTACTAAAATGAGTAAAAATGTTTTAGAAAATCCTTATAAAAAGCAGTATGGGCAGGTGTATGAAAGAGGTGCAGCTCTATGTGCAATGCTAGATTTAGAAATTATGAATTCTACCAATTCAAAAAAAACATTGAGAGATGTTATTCAAACATTAATTGATAAATATGGAAAAGAAAAGAGCTTTGACGATGAAGAATTTTTCTCGGAATTTTCCAAAGCCTCAGCTGTAGACTTATCCAACTTTTTTAGCAAATATGTTGATGGAAATGATTCTATTCCCTACGGAAATTTTTTTAATTACACTGGTATTAAATATTACAGAAACGAAAATAAAAATGCTCCACTTTCAATAGATAAAATGAAAGGAGTTAAAATAAAAAAAGGAATTTCAATTTCTAGTAATCCCATTGTTAAAGTAAAAAAAGCAGGTCAGGCAAAAGAATTAGGAATTAAAAAAGGAGATAAATTTTATAAAAAAGACATCTACTTAAGCATACATAAAAATAATGGAGAATATTTAGCTGAAGGCAGCGAAAGCAAATTAAAAATTATTAGAAATGGAAAAGAATTAGAAATTCCATTTAAGGTGATTTATTCTAATCAAAAAATAAAGTACGAAATTATTAATCCTGCTCAAAAAACTAGTCAACAACAAATCATTTACAACAAATGGTTTAGTAACTAAATTTTTCTTCCTACTGCTTAATCTAAATTGTTTAAAAAAATTCGGTTTTTAATGGCACTCTTTTAAACAAAAAATGATCATTAACGTTATGTTGTTAATACTACAGCAAAAGAAAGATGCAAGAACCGACAGAAAAAGAGTTGTTGAAATATTCTATAAAAGATTTAGAGCAAATTTCAGGTATAAAGGCTCATACACTAAGAATTTGGGAGCAACGATACAGAATTCTTAAGCCTTGTCGTTCAGAAACCAATATCCGGACCTACACAAACAGTGATTTAAGAATGTTGTTAAACATCAGCTTATTGAACAGTAATGGTGTAAAAATTTCGAAGATTGCCGAAATGGAATCTCATGAAATTTATGCCGCTGTTCATGAATTAAGCCAAACGGAATTTGCCAGTAATTTACAGATAGACAACTTAGTAATATCAATGGTAGATATGGACGAGGAAAGGTTTGAAAAAGCCATTTCCAACAACATACTAAAAATAGGATTTGATAAAACAATAAATGATATCATTTATCCTTTCCTAAAAAAAATAGCAGTATTATGGATTACAAATTCAATTAATCCAGCCCAAGAACATTTTATTTCAAATTTAATCCGACAAAAGTTAATTTCCGCAATTGATGCTCAATTGGTGCACGGGGATTTAAACAAATCTAAGTTTATGCTTTTTTTGCCAGAGAACGAGCTGCATGAAATAAGTCTGTTGTATTATCATTATCGCTTAAGGGAGTTTAACTTCAAATCTTATTACCTTGGACAATCTGTTCCTTTTGAAGACTTACAAAAGGTTTATGCAGTTCACCAACCTGAATATTTATTTACGATTATTACAGCAACACTAACTCACCAATCTCTGCAATCTTATTTAAATACACTTTCTGATTCTTTTCCATATTCTAACATAATAGTTTCGGGCTACCAATTTGCGAATCAAAAAATTGTTTGCCCTTCAAACGTCCACGTATTTAAAGATCCAGAAGAATTTTCAAATATAATAAATAGAATGGAACCTAAAAAAGTTCATTAAAATTTTTTGAACTGTATTAACCATCGCACTGTATTTTAGAAAATAAAAAGATTTTTCGTTTGACTCCAAGTGCATTTTTGTTGTATTGTGCTACCATTTTGGAGGTCGAAAAATTGAGCATATAAAGTTTTAGCTCATTAGCAGCGAGTATTTATTATCAGCTTAACAACTTACTTTAATCCCAAACAGCATCTGGATAGGCTCTTTGCAAAAATTGCATTTCGGCCAGTAAATACCCCAAATGTTCTGTATGAACACCTTGCAAATTACCCGTTTGAGAAAACATATTTTCTGGAACTTTTAAGTTGGCAAGAGCAAAATCTTTTTCTATAATGGCCAGCCACTCGGGTTTTAATTGAGCAATGTCAAATGCAATTCCTTCTTTCATTAAAACATCATCAACTTCATTTTTTTCGAAAAGATTTCCAGAAAAACGCCATAAATTTTTTAATGCCAATTCCATTCTTTGGTGACTTTCTTCAGTGCCATCTCCCAGCCTGTATAACCATTGTCTACTGTGTTCTAGATGGTATGTAACTTCTTTTATTGATTTTTCAGAAATACCTGCAATGGTTTGGTCTTTAGATTTTATTAATTGTTGCAATTGAAGCATGCTAAACACATCATATAAATAAGACCTTAAAATTGTTTGGGCATAATCGCCATTTGGTTGTTCCAATAGCAAACTGTTTCTAAATTCTTTTACGTCTCTTCTGTATGCTAAGTGATCTTCTGTAGTATATTTATCGTTAAGGGTTGCGGCATAAGCATATAAACTCCTTGCTCTGCCAACAAGGTCTAAAGAAATATTTATTAATGCAATATCTTCTTCAAGTAGTGGTCCTTTTCCGCACCATTCGCTAAGCCGATGACCTAATACTAAACAATTGTCTGCCAATCGAACAACATATTCAAAAGTGGCGCTTTGAGTATTTAATACAGTCATAAATTACAAGTATTTTACGCCTTCGGGCACTTTGTAGAAAGTGGGATGACGGTAAGGTTTATCGTTGCTTGGCTCAAAAAATGAACCTGCCTCTTCGGGAGATGAAGCGGTAATTGCGTTTGAAGGAACAACCCAAATACTCATTCCTTCGCTTCTGCGAGTATATACATCTCTTGCATTCATAAGAGCTATTTTTGCATCGGGAGCATGCAAGCTTCCAGCGTGTTTATGGGGAATACCTGCATTTGCTTGAATAAATACTTCCCATAAAATTCCTTGGTTACTTTGATTTTCCATTTTTAAAAATCTATTGAATAATTTTTATGTCTTTAATATTTAACTGAAGAATTACATTTCCATTCCATTCGTTTTCATCTGCTGCAAAACAAATGTCAAAATTATCATTTACCATTAACTCATCGTAATAGTGGCCCATCCCAAATGCAATTGCCGGGAAGGGTTTATCTAATCCTTCTTGATAGATGTCCATTTTTAAATGATTTACACCTACTTTTCTGAGGGTTAATTTGTGTTTTACCTTAGTAGTTAAAAACACAGGATTCATATTATTAGGGCCAAATGGAGCAAATTGTTTTACCACTCTATAAAATTTTGCATCTAGCTCATTCAGTTGAATGGAGGAATCAATTTCTATTTCGGGAGTAAGCATTTCTTCTTTGATAGTATCAGAAACTACCTGTTCAAATTTCTTTTGAAACGCAGGCACATTTTCTACTTTAAGTGTAAGTCCTGCTGCATATTTGTGTCCGCCAAATTGTTCTAAAAGTTCTGCGCAAGATTCTATTGCATTGTACACGTCAAAATCTTTTACACTTCTGGCAGAGCCGGTAGCCATTCCATTAGATTCGGTAAGGATTATTGTTGGGCGATAATATTTTTCTGTAAGCCGAGAAGCCACAATACCCACTACACCCTTGTGCCAATGCTGTTGAAAAAGTACAGTAGATTTTCCTGTTTGTAATTCAACGTCTTCTTCAATCATTGCAAAAGCTTGTTGAGTGATAAGTAAGTCAATGCTTTTTCGTTCGGTATTGGTTTCATCAATTCCTTTTCCGCTATCTGTAGCTAATTCTGTTGTTGCACTTACTAAGAGCTCCACTGCTTTGTTTCCACTATCGAGCCTTCCTGCGGCATTAATTCTTGGAGCAATAGAAAATACAATATCAGAAATAGTAAGCTCTTTTTTTACTTTAGATAGTTCTATTATTGCTTTAAATCCTTCTCGTTTTTTGGTGTTGAGCTGTTGCAAACCAAAATAGGCAAGAATTCTATTTTCACCTGTAATTGGAACCAAATCAGCGGCTATACTTACTGCCACCAAGTCTAAATATTCCATCATTTTATCGTGGAAATCTTCTGAAGCAAAGAGTTTGTTGTTTATTGCAAACGCCTGAATTAATTTAAACCCTATGCCACAGCCCGAAAGTTCGTCAAAAGGATAGGTACAGTCGGCTCTTTTAGGATCTAGAACTGCAACCGCATTGGGCAATTCATCGCCGGGACGATGGTGGTCACAAATGATAAAATCAATTCCTTTTTCTTTGGCATAATCTATTTTATCTATTGATTTTATACCACAGTCCAATGCAATTATTAATTTAAAACCATTGTCGTGTGCAAAATCTATTCCTTGGGTAGAAATTCCATACCCTTCTTTGTACCTATCGGGGATATAATATTCTATTTTTGAGCTAAAGTTTTTTAGAAAAGAATAAACCAATGACACAGCTGTTGTGCCGTCTACATCGTAATCGCCAAAAATTAAAATGGGTTCTTTGTTTCCTATGGCAAATTCAATTCTTGCAATTGCTTTGTCCATGTCCTTCATTAAAAAAGGATCGTGAAGATGAGAAAACGAGGGCCTAAAAAATGTTTTAGCTTCGTTAAAATCATGAATACCTCTTTGAATTAGCAGTGAACCAATTACTGGGTTAACGCCTAAAGATTCGGCCAATTTTTTTCCTAAAGCTTTATCGGCTAAAGGCTTTGGCTTCCATCTTTTTTGGGGTATACTCACCGTTAAGTTCATTAAAAAATCGTTTAAATGTAGAAAAAAAACTTGGTAATGCTAGAAAATGCTAAAACAATTTCTTTTACATTGAACTTAAACTATTTTGTGTGAGTTTAATTGTTTTAGGCGTAAAATAAACCTTTCACAAACTGCTATGGGTTTAACCACATAATAATTTTAGTGTTGTTTTGATAAGGAGTAATGTCTTTTGAAAAAGTAAGAACAAAAAAATCGATGATTGGTAGGATAAAAAAAACACCTCCAAAAGTTAGAAGATAAAAAACAGGAACATGCGGTTTTGTTCCTAAATAAAGGCGATGAGCTCCTAACATTCCCAAAGAAAGGTTTATTGCCATTGCCATTAATTTTTTATTTTCCTTAATGCCTGGTTCATGTATTTTTGTTGAAACAGAATCAGAAAAAAAGAGATTGTTATTTAAAACAATCTCTACGTTTTGGTGGGTATCTAATTTTAATTCTTTGGCTGAACATGAAATTGTACAGGCAAAAAAAGCAAAAATTAAAACGAGAAAATTCTTCATTTGTAAAATAAATTCCGCCAACTTATCACCTACTAATGCAATAATTTGGATGAATAAAGTATCCTTTATTTTGCTTTTGAATATAAACTTGCTACTTCGTTCCAATTGATAACATTCCAAAAAGCCGATGCATAGTCTGGCCTGCGGTTTTGGTAATTTAAGTAGTATGCATGTTCCCACACATCTAGGCCAAGAATTGGAGTTCCTTTAACTTCGGCAATATCCATCAACGGATTATCTTGGTTGGGAGTTGAGGTTATTATTAATTTTCCATCGTGAACAATTAACCAAGCCCAACCGGAACCAAAACGAGAAACAGCAGCTTTGTTAAATTCTTCTTTTAATTTATCTAATGAGCCAAAGGCAGAGTTAATGGCATCGGCTAAATCTCCGGTGGGAAAGCCTCCGGCATTTGGAGCCATAATTGTCCAAAACAAAGAATGGTTGTAGTGTCCGCCGCCATTATTTCTAACAGGAGCACCTAACTTTGAAATGTTTTTGCAAATATCTTCGATACTCATTTTTTCAGCATCTGTTCCTGCAATAGCATTGTTTAAGTTTGATACGTAGGCTTGATGGTGCTTACCGTGGTGTATTTCCATAGTTTTTGCATCAATGTGTGGCTCTAGAGCATTTAATGCATAGGGTAATTTGGGTAGTTCAAATGACATAATATTTTTGTTTAATGAGTTTCAAAATTAGTATTTTTTTAGCGTAAGTGGGTTAAAAAAATTTAAGAAAACAAGAGAATTAATTTAAACTAAAAACAAGTGCTTACCTCAAATACTTTTTTATCCTTATCAATCAGGGAACTAAACAGATTTGGTTTTAGATAGAAACGATGGAACAATAAATATTTTTGAATTTAAATTTTCTATTAATCAATTTGTAATAGACAAAAAATACAATGCAGAACTAAGCTATAAAGCTGGTGCCTTTAAGCTTGAAAATAGAATTAAAAAAGCTGTATCCATTTGTATGCTTAGCAATTTTGGTATAGCCAAAAATCCATATTTTTGGTAATATTCAAAATAGTTTTACTATGAATATTTTCTTTGAGTAAAATTTTTGGTTTGGCTACAAGTATATTTTTTTAGCACTTATAGCCAAGTTGGAAAAAATTATGCTTCCACCTCTACCCAAACATTTTCTATTGGGCCATTTACAGGTGGATTAATTTTAGTGATTCTAACTCTTAATCCAAAAATTTCTTGTTTTGCCGATTGCACAATTTTATTTGCTATTCTATAGGCTACTTGTTCAATAAGTTTTGATGGAATTTTCATTTGCTCCTGTACAATATCAAAAATCATACAATAGTCAACGGTAAGGTTTAAGTTATCTGTGGCTGCGGCAATAGAAAAATCGCACTCCACAAATACATCAACCAAAAATTCTCCGCCAATATTTTTTTCTTCGGGTAAACAACCGTGATAAGCAAAAACCTTTATGCCTTGGGCGGCAACTTTATGTTTGGTAATTTTAGTAATCATGCTTACGATTGAATACTAACAAAATATTTAATTCTGTTTATGCTGGTTTCTTTTCCGATTAATGCCACCAATTCAAAAAATTGCGGACCACCTGCAATACCACTTATAGCAACCCTTGTAAGTTGCAGCCACTGGTTGGGTTGCTGTCCTAGATTGGTTGCAGTTTCTTTAAAGACTTCTTCGGCTTTTGCCGAAGAAAAATCTTGAATACTTTGCCAATTATCGCACAAGGTGTTGTAAAAATTAATAGCATCGGCATTCCATTTTTTTGAAACAACCGTTACATCAAACTCTGTTGGAGCAGAAAAAAAATAGTTTCCTAAACTCCAAAATTCATTTACAAATTGTGCCTTTTCTCGAATTAAACCACAGAATTTTTTTACGTATTCTAAATCGTTTAACAAGGGGTTTTGTGCAAATAATTGTGCATGATTTTCTTGAACTTGTAAATTATTTATGAATTCATTTGCCAAATAACTTTCATCACTTTTTCTCAGGTATTGTTGGTTGAACCATTTGGCTTTTTCTGGGTCGAATTTTGCGCCAGCTTTGCTAACCTTTTCAAAAGAAAATAAAGAAACTAATTCGTCAAGCGTAAAAATCTCCTCGTTGTTTCCTGGGTTCCAACCGAGTAAAGCAAGCATATTTACAAAGCCTTGTGCAATATATCCTTTTTCTCTGTAGCCACTGCTAACATCACCAGTTGATGGGTCTTTCCATTCTAAAGGAAAAACCGGAAAGCCCAATCTATCGCCGTCACGCTTGCTTAATTTCCCATTTCCATCTGGTTTTAACAGCAATGGTAAGTGTGCATATTGAGGCATTATTTCTTCTAATCCCAAATATTTATAAATTAGAACATGTGCTGGTGCAGATGGCAGCCATTCTTCGCCCCTAACTACATGAGAAATATCCATTAAGATATCATCAACAACGTGAGCCAAATGATACGTTGGCATTCCATCTGCTTTTAGTAAAACCTTATCGTCCACCTGAGAAGAATTTACCACTACCCAACCTCTTATAATATCTTTAATTCTTATTTCTTCGTTTCTAGGAACTTTTAATCTTATTACATAAGGCTCACCAGCATCTAATCTTTTTTGAACTTCGTCGGCCGGCAATACTAATGAGTTTTTCATATTTTCTCGGCTTACCGAATTGTATTGCGGTGCGGCTACTTTTGCTGCTTCTAAACGTTTTCTCATTTCGTCCAACTCTTCGGAAGTGTCAAAAGCGTAATAAGCATGTCCACTTTCTATCAGTTGCAAGGCATATTTACTGTAAATTCCCAATTGTTTTCTTTCGCTCTGACGATAGGGTTCATGAGGCCCGCCAAATGTTACACCTTCGTCGGGAACAATTCCACACCATTTTAACGATTCA
Organism: Bacteroidota bacterium; assembly: GCA_037131955.1. GTDB lineage: Bacteria > Bacteroidota > Bacteroidia > UBA4408 > UBA4408 > CAIMMJ01. Next base: position 6,568 of record JBAXQC010000004.1, on the reverse strand, counting down.
ATAATGTATTCTTCGGCACCAGGTACGTAGCGTGTTTGATCTGTATCTTCAATTCTTAATAAAAAATCTCCTCCGTGTTTTTTGGCGAATAAATAATTAAACAAAGCTGTTCTTACACCGCCTATATGTAAAGGCCCAGTTGGGCTTGGGGCAAATCTTAATCTAACTCTTTTATTGTTTTCCATAAAAAATAATAAGGCTGCAAAGATAGGGATTTCTTTAAGAGTATTTTTAGATTACGACACAACTATTATTATTGAATTTTAAATTGTGTTGAATATTAGTTTTTAAATAAAAAAAGGGAAGAAATAAATTCTCCCCTTTCTACTGATTATTTTACCTCAATGGCAATAGGATTTTCCCAACATTTTAGTTCGTTGGTATAGTATAAATAAGCACACGAAGCTGGCGTTTGGCAAACACCTTTGAACTCTGCTTTTAAATCGAAATTTAATGTTTTGGTTTCTGAAGGTGCCATTTGGCGATAATACACAAAAAGTTTATTCTCTTTTATTTCGTAATAATCGAACACCCTTTTTTCTTGCATTTCTTTTAATTGCCAAGGCTGAAGGCTGCAATTGCTTGGTATACCAATAATTGCCATAGTACTTGGCAAGCCTTCTTTTGTAGTGTTTTTTAGAACGGCTGTTAACCTTAACGTTTGGCCTATTTCTACTTTTTTACTTTCTGTTTGAGTTGTAATATTAACAGCACATTCCAAATTGGATTGAGGTAGAGTAGAATACCAGGAAAAATTTACAGAATAGGGCAAAGGATTTTTTGCATTTTTATATTTCAACGTAATTTTGTTGCCGCCATTGTTTAAATATTTCTCCAAATTATTTATGGATATTGCTTTTCGTGTTCCGGCTTTGTAAAACTGTTCGGCAGCCTTATTTCCGTTAATGTAACATTCTATTGTTCCATCTTCGTTGGTTTGCTTGCTATATTGTGCATAAGCAGTAAGTGCTTTAAGGGCCATAATGGTAGATTGTGTATTTCCAAAATCTCCATAGCCTCCTCTAGATTTTATAACAAACTCTACTGCATTGTTCAACGCTACATCGTTTTTATTTTCGGCCTTTAGCATTGCCATTATGGCCAAAGAAGTGGTTTCAATTTTTAGACCATTTCCTGTGCTCCTTGTAATTGAATGTTTTTTTCCTGAAAAACTTCCATCCTCGTTTTGTAAAGCCAATAACTTTTTAAGCAATGCATCGGCTCTTTTTGTTTTTTTATTGTCGAACAATGTATTTACAGTTAAACCTAACATATAAGCATCATTACTTTTACTTGACATTTCTTCGGAATAATTCACTTCTTTTTCTATATCATAAAATCCTGCAGCAGCCATAGCATAGGTAATGTAGGCATCCGTAATATCTTTGTCTGCTCCGCCAAAATTATCTAATGCTCTCGGATTTTTTTTATAGCCACCATTTCCATCTTTGCTTGCTAACAGATATTTTGTAGTTCTGTCTAACATAGCATTGTCTACTCCTCCGTAAACTTTTTTCATGTCGGTAAACTGCAATAAACCATAAGCCGTAAGTGCTTCGTGTGCAGGTGCTCCTCCAAACCATTCATACCCTTTTTCTTTGGTCTCAAAAGATACCAATTTTTTATAACCGTTGTCAATCATTTTATTTGCTTTTGCATAAACCGCAGCATCCTCAATTCCCATAGTTTTTAAATATTCTTTTACCAAAATATTTGGATAACTGCTCATGCTTGTTTGTTCAAAACAACCGCCTGGTTCTCGGAGAATTCCTTCAACACCTTTTAGCAAATCGCTAACAACACTTGGATATGCAGTAACACTTGCAGAGATGCTTCCTGGCACAGAATTTTTTACATCAAACGTGTAGTTGGCATTTGTTTCTTTGCCACTAAAACTCATGCTAATTGGAAACCCTTTGGGCGATACGTTAATGTTTTTAGAAAATCCATCAGTTGTATTTCCAACGGAATAATGTGCACTAAATTCTTCATTTTCTCCTGCTTTAATGGCTTTAAATTTGCAAGGAATTACAACAAAAGAGCTGGCACTTACTTCTATATTTCTAAAGTTTATCTTGTTTACCCATTCTAAAACAGAGGAGGATACGATATTTAAATTTCCAATTAATTTTTGAGAGGAGTTATTGGTAATGATCAGAGGTATTTCTACAACATCATCTTGCACAAAATTGTTAGGGAATTTTACATCAATAGAAAATGGAAGTTGAGTAAATATTTTCTTCTCAGCGTATCCACCTAAACCGTTAGAACTTATTCCTTCGGCAACAAAGCAAAATGAACTAATATCGTCGCCCGTATAAAATTCAATTTCCTGTTTTCCTGTTTCATCTATTTGTAAATTAGGATTCCAATATAGGGTAGATCTAAAATCACTTCTTGTTAATTGATTTTGGGTATTGGTGTATAACACAGCAGGAAACTCCCTTGCAATATGGTAAGTAATATTATTTTGTACTACTTGCACTTCATCTTGTTCCATGTCTTCTAGTCTCATTTTTGCTTTTGCTAAGTTATTTTGCACAAATTTTACCTTGGGTTCTGCTACAATTTTTACGTCCTCCTTTTTATTGTTAGCCTTGTTTGGGGGAACTAAGTTTTTGGTTCTCTTTATTTCTCTCTTCACCATTTTATGATCTTCAGCATCTTTTTGTGCAACAGCTTTTACCTGGTTGTTAAAATTTGCTGCTCCATTCATGGCTGGTGCTGCCATCATTGCATTGTCTTCTCTTACTACATTTTCAAATAGCAGAGCTTCCCTAATGTTTTGTGCTCTTAGTTTTGCTTGATTTACATCGGTTAAATAAATTGTTTTATTGCTGTCGTAAAACGTAAGTTCTTCTTTGTATTCTTCAAATCCTTGTGCTTTGGCAAGCAGTATAGTTTTTTTACTTAAATCGATGTTATTTGCAAAAAATCTACCCTTAGAATTAGTGCTAAATACTTTGTTGCCTATTTTTATATTTATACCTTTTAAAGGTTTGTTTGTGTATCTATCCAATACAGTTCCTTCTATAACAGTTTGCTCCGGAAGATAAGAGATAAGAGGCACTTGGTTTTGGATTATCGGTGTATACGAAAATCTCCTCCAACCAGATGTCAACATTAATAAATCAAGCGTTTTGTTTGCTTTGGGGTGTTCAGTAAAATAAAATTTGGGCTCTGTAACTTTTTCCTTTAGGTCCTGCTGCAAATACAATTCCGAAATTAGATTACCTTGCTTATCGTCGGCAAAACTTAACAGCATATCATTGGTAACAGCCAAAGAAATATTTGCATCTGTTGCATTTCCATTGGCATCTTTTACTTCTATAGTAGCTTTTACTTTTTCTCTTGGCAGGTATTTATCTTTTTCAGTTTTTATAGAAATAGACAGTTGTTTATTTTGGTTTACAAAAACTAAACGTTCGCAACACGGTAAGTTTTCTTGATTAAATATAGTAATCTTACATACTCCCATTGGCATTGATTCTGTGGGAATTATAAACTTTTTATTGGTATTGTCTACATCACAATTTGAAGCAAAATAAATTTTATCTCTTATGCTGGCAATAACTGATACATTTTGTTTTGTGGTGCTGTTTATTGTTGCACTTATTTTATTTTCGTTTTCATTTTCTATTTTTACTTGCACACCATAGTTTAATGACATTGGCAAAACAAATTGTTCGTCAATCCTATTTGGTTTAGTTATTTGAGCATAATATTGCTCTCCTTCTTCAGGAATAAAGTTCAGTTGCCCCAATCCAAAATGAAATGTTTTAAAATTTATTACTACCTTATTTTTAGAATCTTTAATTTGTCCTTCAACATCCACAGGTTTGTTAAATTCGTTTACTGCTTTAAACGCAAGGTTGTTTTCTAAACCCGCAATTAAATCTCCTCCTTCCGGAAAAAAACTTAAATTAACAGCGTTCAAATCAATGGGAATACTTCTTGAAATACTTTCTGCATTTCCTTGATAATTTAATTGAATATTTATTATTCCATCACTTGATTTTAATTTTTTTGGAAGGTTAAATTTGATGTACATTTCGCCATCATTGCCGGTAGATAAGTTTTGCTCTTGTATTTTTTCGCCTTCCAACATAACATTATTAACAAAAGGAAAATTTATTACAGCTTCGTTTTGCTTGTTTTGAACCTTAAGCTTAGCAATAACTTCGTCACCACTTCCGTAAGATTTTCTTTCAAAGTCTAAGGTCATTTTTAAAGTGGGCTCTATTATTTCTTGCACAGTTATTTCTTTCTCAAAAAATATGCTGTCTGGTTCGTTTTTTTGCCAATTGGTATAGGCTTTTATTTTATAAATTCCTCCTACACAGTCTTGGCTTAATAAATAATCGGCGCTTGCTTTGCCGCTTCTACAAATTAGATTAAAGCTTTTTTCTTTGTTGCCTTTTGGTGAGTAAATATCAAGGTGAAGAATTTGGCTTTTTTTACTCTCTTTCATTGTGGATGCTTCCACTAAATTTGCACTCATCCAAATTGTTTCTCCTGGCTCGTAAATTGTTTTATCGGTATTTACATACACTCTATCTTGTGGAATAGCATCAAAAAACTTTTTGGATTTAGTTTTTAGTTGGGAAATAAAATCTGATTCAATTAATGAAAATGAGTTTTCTTGTGCAAGAATTAAACCCATGTAAGAAACTGCTATCAGCAGCATAACAATAAAATATTTTGAAGTTTTCATAAAAAATTAGTTTAGTTGATTGTATGATTATCTAAAATTTAATTTTCCATAATAACTTTCTATTTTTTATTTAACTATTTGAAAGACAGAGTAAAAATATCTTGTGTATGAATTTAAAAATGGTTTTATCTCGCAACTTATTGGCTTGAGTAGAGATTTATTGAGCTCTAATTTGTAGAAAATACTATCTTTGAATTTCATTTTTTTAACCATGTCGTACTCAAAGATTAAAGAACTATTAGGTAGCAAAGCAGATTTGCTATTGAACCATGAAAGTAAAACAGTTTTAAAAGAACACATACATCAACCGGGACCTGATTTTGTAGACAGTTCTTTTATAGTTAGCAATAGAAATCCTCAGGTGCTTAGAAGCTTACAAGATTTGTATGGAACAGGCAGATTGGCTAACACGGGTTATCTTTCTATTTTGCCAGTAGATCAAGGAATAGAACACAGTGCAGGAGCTTCTTTTGCACCCAATCCAATTTATTTTGACGGAGAAAATATTGTAAAATTAGCTATTGAATCAGGATGTAATGCCGTAACGTCAACCTACGGTGTGTTAGGTTCCGTGTCGAGAAAATATGCTCATAAAATTCCTTTTGTTGTTAAAATAAATCACAACGAATTTCTTTCATTGCCCAATAAATACGACCAAATTATGTTTGGTACAATAAAAGATGCTTGGAACATGGGGGCAGTTGCAGTGGGAGCAACCATTTATTTTGGTAGTGCCGAAAGTGGAAGACAAATAGTAGAAGTTGCCAAAGCATTTGAAATGGCTCATGAATTAGGTATGGCTACTATTTTATGGTGCTATATAAGAAATAACGGTTTTAAGATAGACGGTATAGACTATCATACTTCGGCTGATTTAACTTCTCAAGCAAATCACCTTGGCGTTACCATTCAAGCAGACATAATTAAGCAAAAGTTACCTACAAACAATGGAGGATATTTAGCCACAAAGCATGGCAAAACACATCCTAAAGTTTATTCTGAATTAAGTTCGGATAATCCCATAGACTTGTGTCGCTACCAAGTATTAAATTGCTACAGTGGAAGAATTGGATTAATAAATTCAGGTGGAGAATCAAAGGGAAGTTCAGACTTATCAGAAGCTGTAGAAACTGCTGTAATTAATAAAAGAGCCGGTGGCCAAGGATTAATTTTGGGAAGAAAAGCTTTTCAGCGCCCCATGAATGAAGGTATTGAATTGTTAAACACTGTGCAGGATGTTTATTTAACTAAAGAAATTACTTTAGCTTAATTATTAAAAAAAACTATGAGTTGGTTTAAAAGAATTAAAGAAGGAATAACCACCGACACCAAAGACAAAAAGGAAACCCCCGAAGGTTTATGGTACAAATGTTCTTCGTGCAAACACATTATGACAACCGAAGATCACGAAAAAAATTTTTGGGTTTGCGAGAAATGTGGAAATCACCACAGAATTGGTTCTCATGAATATTTTGATATTTTGTTTGATGGCCAAGAATTTACTGAGATAAATGCTGGAATAAAATCAGGCGACCCTTTGAATTTTGCAGATACAAAAAAATATTCCGACAGGTTAAAAGATGCCTATAAAAAATCGCCTTTAAATGATGCCATAAGAACAGCTTACGGAAAAGTAGAAGGATTAGATTTAATGGTGGCCTGCATGGATTTTAACTTTATTGGAGGTTCAATGGGTTCGGTAGTTGGAGAAAAAATATCCAGGGCAATTGATGTGTGCATAGAAAAGAAAATTCCACTGATGATTATTTCAAAATCGGGTGGAGCAAGGATGATGGAAGCAGCGTTTTCTTTGATGCAAATGGCAAAAACATCTGCAAAATTATCTTTGTTGGC